>DASSTY010000403.1:0-12984 GCA_035707585.1 Gemmatimonadales bacterium | reverse complement strand
GCACGAGCAGTTGGCCTCATAATAGGAAGCGCGGGAACGGGTTTCGGCAGTTCCCGAGGCGTGCGGACCGGAGCCCGTTAACTGTAGTATTCCTGAACAATTCAATGCTGGTCGAGGAGGCAGAGCATGCGGAAGTACCTGTGGCTGCTCGTGGCGGCGGCGGTAGTCACTACCGGCTGTGACCGCAGCAAGCCCAAACTGGAAGCGGCACTGGCGGAGCAGCAGCAGATTTCGGCAGAGAAAGACAGTCTCATGGCCGAAATCCTGGAGACCTCGAAGTTCGTGGCCGACGTCAACACCGAGCTGGCCAAGGTCAAGGGTCTCGAGCAGGACAGCAACGCCACCGACCTCGGCGCCCCCGGTGCCGCCCGCGATCGGGCGCAGCGCCAGGCTACCCTGGCCCGGATTCAGACGGCCATCGCCAGCCTGAACGAGAACCAGGCCAAGCTGACCGAGATCCAGAAGAAGCTCTCCACCTCCTCACGCCGGAACTCGCGTCTGGCCAAGCAGGTAAGCGAGTACAAGCAGCAGCTGGCCGATCTCCAGACCAGTCTCCAGCAGCAGCACGATGAGCTCACCGCGGTGATCGAGCAGCAGAAGACCGAAATCGCCAGTCTCGGCGCCCGGGTCGATACGCTCACCACCACCAGCGTGGCGCTCAAGGATACGGTCACCCAGCTCACCACGGTCAAGAACACCGCCTACTACGTCGTCGGCACCAAGGATGAGCTGCGGCAGAAGGGCATCGTGGTCCAGGAAGGCTCCAAGTTCCTCTTCTTCGGTGGCCACCACCTGGAACCGAGCCGCAATCCCGATCCCGCCATGTTCACGCGGATCGACCTGACCGCCGACACGGTCATCGCGCTGCCCGATTCCAACGCGCACTACACGATCGTCTCCCGCCAGAGCCCCACGTTCGTGGACTCCACCGCGGTCAAGGACGGCAAGGTGCAGGGCGAACTCCGGATCGCCGATCCCGCGCAGTTCTGGGCGCCCTCGAAGTTCCTGATTCTGGTCCGCGACTGATCAGAACCCAGCCATTAAACACCAACGGCCACCCCGAGGGGTGGCCGTTTGGTTTTCGGATTCGCGATTACAACGTCAACACCGATTCGTACCGCTCCAGGTCATCGAGAATGAGCCCCGTCCCTCGGACCACGCTGGTGAGCGGCTCGGGGGCGACTCGAACCGGCAGACCGGTTTCGAGGGTCAGCAGGGCATCGAATCCCCGGATCAGCGCGCCGCCGCCAGTGAGCACGATTCCGCCATCGATGATGTCGCTGGCCAGCTCGGGCGGGGTCATCTCCAGCGCCCGCCGCACGGCGTTGACGATCCGCTGAATCGACTCCTGCATCGCGTCGCGAATCCCCTCCGAATCCACCACCACGGTGCGCGGCAGGCCCGACACCAGGTCGCGGCCCTTCACCGGCAGCTGCCGTTCCTGCTCCAGCGGCAGTGCGGAACCGATCTGCAGCTTGATCGCCTCGGCGGTTGGCTCGCCGATCAGCAGATTGTAGGTCTTCCGCATGTACTGCACGATGGATTGGTCGAGCTCGTCGCCGGCGGTGCGCATCGAAGCGTCGCAGACGATCCCCGACAGCGCGATCACCGCGATGTCGGTGGTACCCCCGCCGATGTCCACGATCATGCTGCCGGTGGGGCTGTTGACCGGGAGTCCCGCACCGATCGCCGCAGCCATCGGCTCCGAAACCATGAACAGCTTCTTGGCGCCGGCGCTCTTGGCGGAGTCGCGCACGGCCCGCCGCTCCACCTCGGTGATGCTGGAGGGGACGCAGACGATCACCGTCGGCTTGACCCGCACCAGATGCCGATCCAGCACCAGCTTGAGAAACTTCCGCAGCATCTGCTCGGCGACATGGAAGTCGGCGATCACCCCGTCCTGCATCGGGCGGACGGCCCGGATCCCGTCGGGGGTCCGGCCCAGCATCCGCTTCGCTTCCAGTCCCACACCCTTGATCACACCCGTCGCCTGATCCACCGCCGCGACGCTCGGCTCGTTGAGCACCACGCCCTGTCCCTTGACCAGGACCAGCGTGTTGGCGGTGCCCAGATCGACCGCGATGTGAGTAGCCGGGCGCCAGGAGCGCTTGGGACTGGTGGAGGGCGCCGGTGCCGACGGGGCGATGGGCGGCTCGACCGGCCGCTTGGGCTCGGCCGGCGTCTTGAGATCGAGGGCGACGGTCACGCGGGAAATCCTTCCAGGTACAGGTCTGCGCGAAGTGCTGCCGGGTGGCGGAATCCGGCGGACTTTTGCGTTTCACGCCACCGACTGTCGGGGCTCCCCGGCGGCCGATGGCGTGACGGATTACTGGACCAAGTTCTGTGCCAGTCTATCTCTGCAAAAGTGCGATTCCGAATCCGACTGCGAGGAGCGCGTTGGTGGCGAGATTCCAGATCACGTTACCGCCGAGCCCGGGGAGCGGAACCGGCGCCTCGGGAGTGCGCACCGCCCAGCCGATGGCCGGTCCCAGCGCCACGACCGGAAGGAGCGCCAGGAGGCACCAGACGGGGAGCGTCCCGATCACCACCCCACCAATGATCGCGATAATCGTGGCGGCGACCGCGCCCAGCCAGAACCACGCTGCACCGCGCCGCCCCAGCAGCAGCACCAGATTGCTCCGGCCGCCGGCCCGGTCGGCGTTTTCGTCGGGGAATTCGTTGAGCAGCAGCAGATTGAAGGTCATGAAGAACGAGGGAATCGCCGCCGCCACCGCCGATGGGCTGGCGTGCCCCTGCTGAACCACCGCGGTGCCCACCACCGGCAGGAAACCGAGCCCGGCTCCCGCGGCGATTTCGCCAATGCCGATGTTGGTAAAGAACGGAGTGTAAAAGAGAACCGCCACCAGCCCGGCCAGCAGGATCGGCACCACCGCCGCGCCCACCTGGACGATGAAGTAGACGCCGATCGCTGCGCCCACCAGCAACGCCACCCAGCCAAACGCCGTTGCCTGCTTTCGGTTGAGATGCCCCGCCGGCAGGGTGCCGCTCCCGCCGCTGAACGGGGTCCGCTCGGTTACCAGGTCGATTCCGCGCTCGAAGTCGCTCACTTCGTTGCGGACGTTGACCACGATGTGCATGGCCAGCAGCCCGACGAGTGCCAGCAGGGTGTTCGGCCAGGAGAACTCGCCGGCCCAGGCCTGGGCAGTGGCGCCGTTGGCCACCAGGACCACCGGCAGGACCAGAAACGGCGCGCGGGCGACGCCGGCGTAACCAACCACTCGGGGCGGGGTCATGGCAGCTCCGGTCATGGGGCCATCAGGGGGCTGGGGTCGATGTAGATGAGATAATCCTGAACCAGGCGCCCCTCCATCCGGAAGATGTTGACGAAGGGGAGCCGGTGGATGGTGCCGTTGGGAAGCTGATAGTTCACTTCGCCCTGCAGCACACAACTGCCGGGCGCCTCCCACCCGGCCTGCAGTTCGTGCCAGACCTTGGCGAACGGGGCCACCGCCTGAGCGGCCGCCTGGCGGATCGCGTCGCGCCCGTGCACCGCCGGAAAGCTGCCGTAGCGGAAGGTGGCCTGGTCGGTCAGGAACTCGCCGAAGGATTTCCAATCCCCGCTGTCGATCGCTTTGAACAGTGGGGCGGTCCAGCTCGGGATCGGCATGGCGATCGGGCTCCTCGAAGTAGTGGTTGGACAGGGATGCCAGTGTATTATACGCAGTTCTGTTCTGCTGTCTTCCCAGTGGGGTATTTCGTGGCTCGAGCGTCCAAGCGCCCTCTCAAGGCCGGCGGTGTCTGGCGGGAAGCCCGCGAGTTGATCGCCGCTCACCCCGGCAAGCTGGCCCTGGGGCTGGCGCTCATGCTGGTGAACCGGCTCTCCGGCTTCGTTCTTCCGTTCAGCACCAAGATCCTGATCGACCGCATCATCGGGAAGGGAGAAGCCGATCTCCTTCTCCCGGTGGCGCTGGCGGTAGCTGCCGCTACGCTGATCCAGGGGAGCACCAGCTTCGGCCTGGCGCAGGTGATGAGCATCGCCGCCCAGCGCGCCATCACCGAAATGCGCAAGCGGGTCCACGCCCGGGTGATGCGTCTGCCGGTCAACTACTTCGACGCCACCAAGACGGGAATTCTGATTTCGCGGGTGATGACCGATGCGGAGGGCATCCGCAATCTGGTCGGCACCGGGCTGGTCCAGCTCACCGGCGGGGTGATTACCGCGATTCTGGCGCTGGCGGTGCTCTTCTACATCGACTGGCGGCTCACCAGTCTGACGCTGGTCGTGCTGCTGCTCTTTGGCAGCGTGATGGTGTTCGCGTTCAATCGCCTGCGGCCGATTTTCCGCCGGCGTTCCGAAATCAACGCCGAAGTGACCGGCCGCCTGGCCGAGACACTGGGCGGGATTCGCCTGGTCAAGACCTACACGGCGGAGCGGCGGGAACAGCTGGTCTTCGCCCGGGGAGCGCACCGGCTCTTCCGCAATGTGGCGCAGTCGATCACCGGGGTATCGGCGGTGACGGCGGCGACCTCGGTGATCGTCGGGATCATCGGCGTGCTGCTCATTCTGGTAGGCGGGCGCGCGGTGCTCGCCGGGCGGATGAGTCTGGGCGATCTGGTGCTCTACGTGACGGTGATCGGGCTGGTGGGCATGCCGCTGATTCAGATCGCGTCGATCGGCACCCAGATCAGCGAAGCGTTCGCGGGGCTCGACCGGATTCGGGAAATTCGCGAGACGCCAACCGAAGATCTGGACGACGAAGCGCGGGAACCGGTGGGGCAGATCCGCGGCGATGTCCGGTTCGAGGACGTGAGCTTCGAGTACCATGCCGGCGTGCCGGTGCTCAAGAACATCACCTTTGCCGCACCGGCGGGCACCACCACCGCACTGGTGGGGCCGAGTGGATCGGGCAAGAGTACGCTGATCAGTCTCATCATGGCGTTCAACCGCCCCACCGGCGGCAGGATTCTGGTCGACGGCCGCGACCTCGGCAACCTGCGGCTGCGGGAGTATCGTTCGCAGCTGGGCGTGGTGCTGCAGGAGAATTTTCTGTTCGACGGTACCGTGGCCGACAACATCGCCTTCTCGAGGCCCGGAGCCACCATGGACCAGATTCGCGAGGCGGCGCGGATTGCCCACTGCGATGAATTCGTGGATCGGCTCGATCAGGGATACGACACGATCGTGGGCGAGCGCGGCGTCAAGCTTTCGGGCGGCGAACGGCAGCGGGTAGCGATTGCCCGTGCCATCCTGGCCGACCCCAGCATTCTGATTCTGGACGAAGCCACCAGCAGTCTCGACAGCGAGAGCGAAGCGCTGATTCGGGACGGCCTCCAGTCGCTGCGCCGAGGCCGGACCACCTTCGTGATTGCGCATCGGCTGTCGACCATCGCCAGCGCCGATCAGATCCTGGTGCTGGAGGATGGCCGGATCGTGGAGCGCGGCACTCAGGACGAACTGCTGGCGCTGGGCGGACGCTACCGGCAGCTGTACGACAAGCAGTATGGCATCGAGCGCGACCGCTTCATCAACCCCGGTGAAGACTTCACACCCGAACCACCATCACTGGAAGAGTACCGCGTCTAGCGCGTGACCACGGTCACCTTGCCACCTTTGTTCCCGTCCTATCTTAGCCGTTCCATTGGTTAGGCATAGGCAGGAACAAAGGAGTGCAAGATGGCAGAGCGCGTGATCGTGGGAACCTTTGACGACCGGGATGACGCGGCCGCGGCGATTCGCGATCTGCGCGACGCCGGGTTCGCCGAAGAACAGATGGGCGTGGCGATGCGCGATCGCCGCGCGCAGGAGGAGTTGATGGACACCACCGGCACCGAAGCGGCGGAAGGCGCCGCCACCGGCGCGGTGAGTGGCGGAATCGTTGGTGGAGTGCTCGGCCTGCTGGCCGGGGCCGGCGCGCTGCTGGTGCCGGGCGTCGGGCCGGTGGTGGCGGCGGGCTGGCTGGGGTCCACCATCGCCGGTGCCGCGGTCGGCGCAGCGGCCGGCGGGATCATCGGCGCGCTGATCGGGATGGGGCTTCCCGAATCGGAGGCGCGCTACTTCGACCAGCGGTTCCGCGGCGGGGCCGCGCTGCTCACGGTGCGCGCCGGGGTTCGTTCCGGCGAAGCCGCCGCCATCATGCGCGACCACGGCGGCGACGTCGGCCCCGCCGCCACGCGTGAATTCCTCGCCGAAGATGTCGTCGCCGAGCCCTGGGTCGGCGAGCGCGATCGCCGGGTGTGGGATGATCCGGCGTATAGCGGGCCGGAGCGGAGGATGGCATATAGATGACGGACAGACGGACGGACGGACAGACGGACTGGCGGGAAGACGGGAAGACGGGATGACGGGATGACGGGATGAGGGGAGGATGCGGTGAGCGCGCCCGCGGCGCAGGCCGGCAGCGGTGTCATCCTGAGCGCAACGCCCGTCATCCCGAGCGCAGCGAGGATCTTGCTCGTGGTACTGGTAAGCTGCTACGCGCCTACGTGGCCCACCCGACCATCGACGTCATCCCGAGCGAGCGGCCGTAGGCCGCGACGTCGAGGGATCTTGGCCGCGGTGCCGGTGGCTCGCCGTGCGGGTCGGGGCGCCGGCCGGCAAGATCCCTCGCGTCGCTCGGGATGACGGGCGCCGCGCCCAGAATGCCTCCCGTCCTCCCGTCTTTCCGTCTTCCCGTCTACTATCCGTCAGTCCCCCAGTCCGTCTGTCCGTCTGTCCGTCAGTCCGTCCGTCCGTCTGTCCGTCCTCCCCCATACACCCCCACCCCGAGCGGCGCCTCGTCGGGAACGATTTCCACGCGGAGCTCGGTCCAGCCATCCACCTGGTAGTACGCTACCCGAATGTCATGGCGGCCGGCACTGATCGGCGTGGTGTCGACCTTGGACTCGTGCGGCGTCCAGTGGTCGATCGCGAGCCGGCCGTCGATCCAGACCCGGATGCCGTCGTCGCTGATGGCACGAAGATGATAATGCCCGGCGGGGAGCTCGACTGTCTGCGTTGCGCTCACCGCAAAATGCTCGGCCGGCACTCCCGCGATCGTTGGCCGGTACCAGAAGTAATCCAGTCGAGCGGGAGTCTGGTGCACCACCGCGGTGCCGGCGAGACGCCCAGCGAACGCGGTGCTGTCACGACGGGGATCGCTGGTGGAATCCCAGGTCACGAACCGGACATCCCAATGCGCTGCCGGTTCGAATCGCCACCAGCCGAATCGATATGGCGCTCCCGCGGGCGTCACCCGTCCATCCGGAGCGGTGACCGGTCCGCCGAGGTATTGCAGTGCCACTGCGGAGAGCGGCGCCCCGGGTTCGGGGGTGACGTCGAACATCCCGGGAATGGTGCCCGAGGTGGCCGACACGTTGGCGACGCCGATCTGTTCGAGCAGCACCCACCGCCCCGGCGGGCCCACCACCCGGAGCCGCACCGGGCCCGAATCGGCGGCGCTGACCGGCCAGGTGCGCGGCGCCTTCCAGTCGTAGGGACCCCATTCATCTACCAGAATGGTGGCGCGGCCTCGGCGGCCGCCTTCCGGAATCATCGGGTCCATCCCGTCGGGCATCGGGGTCGGCGCGTACCTGGCCGCTTCGGGCGGAAGCGACGCGAAGATCGCCAGCGGCACCGGATCGCGGCTCACCGCGTTGCTGCGGAATTTCCAGTCGCTGGTGTCGCCGCTCAAGCGGGTGAGTGTGTCCACCGCCGCAAAGCGATTGAGCTGCACTTCGACCTTGGGCGTGGCGTCGGCCGCCAACCCGACTCGGTTCCCCAGGAAAAAATTGTCGGTCACCTTGTAGTCGCGGCTCCGGGTATCCCGGTGCCTGGGGTATCCCCAGTCGCTCGGCTGGATCGAATCACCCCAGAGACGGATCGCCAGCGTGTCGTGATCGAATACGTTGCCGGCGATTCGAATCTTCTGGCCGTGTTCTATCGCGATGCCCACCTGATTGCGGGCGAACCGGTTGCCCAGAATTTCCGAATCCCACGAGTAACCTCCCCAGAGCCCGTGCCAGCTCTCGTCCACCCGGTTGGCCACGAACTTGTTGCGGCTGAACGTCGCCTCCATCCCGTTGGTGACGGCGTGACTGAAATCGTTTCCGTAGAACATATTGTCGTTGGAGCCGCCGGCTCCCGTATCCATGGTGGACTGGCCGGCCCAGAGGAACAGCCCATCGCCGCCGTGAGTCATCGAATTGTAGGCGACCACGTTGTCGGAACTCTGCTCGAACATGAGCAGCGCCGCGGAGTCCTGCCCCCGGTTGTAGTAGCCGAAGCTGAACCCGCGCACGCAGTAGTCCACCCGGTTGTGCATGATCCGGTTGCGATTGGAGCGATAGAGCCCGATCCCCACACCTGAGAGATAGGAGAAGTTGTTGTTCCAGATCTGGAGATCGCCCGAGCGGGCAATCAGCAATCCGTTCATTCCCTGGATCGCCGTGTTGCCGCGGATCGCGCCGCCGCTCACCCGGTCGAGGTAGATGGCGGCCCCATAACGCCGCCATTCGTCGTGCTCGTCGTGATGGAAGTAGAGCCAGTCCACCAGACTTTCATGGCTGCGCTCGCTGTAGAGCCGGGGCTTCCAGTTGTAGCTCAGATCGTTGTCGGCGATGGTGAGCCGGCGGGTGTCGTGCGCCATGATGGCGATCTTGTAGCCGTGGATCCGGGCGTTGCGGATGGTGATGTCGTGGCCGCCCTCGATTTCGATCGCGATTCCGGTGAACCGGTCCGGCGTGGTGCCCGCCGGTGAACCGATCAGCTCGGCGCCCTTGAAATCCACCGTGATGTTGTGACCGATGATGCGGATGAGACCGCCGCGGGGCGAGCCGAATCCCATCGAATCGGCGGGGCCGGCCGGTGCGGTGAGCTCGTAGCGCCCCGGCTGAATGTTCACCGAACTGGTGATGACCATTCCCGGCGTGAGCGGCACCAGCGGCACCGGTGACTGGGCCGCGGCCGAACCAGGCCACGCGCCGAGCACAAGCAGCGCACCGGATAGCGCGCCGAGACGGCGGGGAATGCGGGAGAGCATCTGGTGGAGGGGAACCGGCACCGCGCGTCAGCCGGCGGCCGCGGCGGCGACGGTGCGCTTGATCCGCTGCAGAATGGCGGTGAGCCCGTAGGTGCGGTTCATCCCCAGCGTCTCGGTCAGCCGGAGCTGCTCCAGCAGGTCGTCGGGAATCTCCGCCACTGCGCTGGGCGGCAGGCCGTCGATCGTCCGCGCCAGCAGCGCCACGAACCCACGCGCGGTGGGCGATTCCCGAGGCACGTCGGCATACAGGTGAACGGCACCGTCAGTGACCTCGGGCCAGAGAAACACCGGAGTCTGGCATTCGTGCACTCGGTTCTCGTCGGCGGCCAGTGTCGCCTGCAGCCGCTCCGGCACCGGCGGGAGCCGCCGCGCGTAGTCGAGCAGCATCTCGAGCCGGATCTGCCGGTCGGCCGTCTGAAATCGGGGAATCAGTGTCGCGAGTGACGGCACGCGTACGATCCTTGGCAGAGGGTTCCTTCGGAATATGTCGCCGGTGCCGGGACGCGGCCAGCGGCGGAGCGACACGCCGGCCGGTGTGAGCGACGTCACCCGATGGAACAACGGCGCGCTGTAGCTTGCCCTTATGATGGGTCGTGTGCATTCCGCGGGGGACCAAAGGGGGCAGCATGATGGGACCGGACCAGATTCCCGATCTCGATGACAATACCGACAGCCGCACAGTGGTGGGGCTGTTTGATGATACGGTGACAGCGCAGGCGGCACTCCGTGAACTGCAGGCCGCCGGCTTCCCGCCCGAGCGGGTGGGGATGGCGATCGCCGACAGCGACACGCTGCAGGCCAGTGCGGTGCTGGTAACCGTGGAGGCCGGTACCCGGGCTGATGAAGCGGTGCTGATCCTGGAGCGCTGTCAGAGCCCCGAGTTCTCGGTGCCGGCCGCCGGCGCCGAGGCGACTGGGCAAGGCCGCACCAACGCCGACATGCCCGCGGGGAAAATCGCACCGGATGTTACCGATGAGACCGCCGGCCCCGAACAGCCGGCTGGCGTGCTCAATCTGGACGCGGTGGAAGGGTATCGGCAGCCTTACCGCGGACCGGAGCGGCGTCGCCGGACCAGCCGGCGCTACGTCGGCACCGAGCGGCGGGCGGCAGCGCGGTAGGTCAGGGCGCCATCCTGTTGGCAAACTCCACCCGCTCGCCCAGCGGCGGGTGGCTGTAGGTCAGCCAGACCAGCAATTTGGGTGGGAACGGCACACCCAGATTGGTCTCCTGCAAATCCACAAACGTGCGGCCCGCGGCGTTGTAGTCGTGCGTGAGCTCCAGTGCATACCGGTCGGCCGCGTGCTCCTGATGCCGCGAGAGCGCCAGCAGCGCCGGTGACACGACCAGCAGCACTAGCTGCATCGAGATGATCAGCAGTGGCAGCGCGGCCGGATCTTCCAGCCGCTCGACGCCGATCCGCTGTCCCCACCGCCGAAGCCCCCACCGCGCCAGTCGATCCACCGCGAAACCACCAGCCACCCCCACCACGCCGCTCAGCAGCACGATGACCCAGGTGTGGTGCATCACGTAATGCCCCATCTCGTGCGCCACCACCACGAGCACTTCACGATCATCCAGCCGGTCCAGCAGGGTATCCCACAGCACGATCCGCTGGGTGCCGCCGATTCCGGTGACGTACGCGTTGAGCGCCCGCGTGTCTACGCTCTTGTTGACTCGGTAGATGCGAGCCTGCCCGATTCCGCCGCGCGCTGCCAGCGCATGGATCTGCCGGGTGAGCGGCCTATCGGGCAGCGGCTCAAACCGGTTGAACAGCGGATCGATCCAGATCGGCGAGATCACCAGCATGAACGCGGTGAGCGGGACGAACGCGAGACCGGTCCAGAGCCACCAGCGTCGAGGCGTTTTCCGGATGAGCAGATAGGGAAACCAGATGACGGCGGCGCCGATCACTGCGTTGACCGCGAGCCCGATCAGGAGATCGTGCGACCACTTGCCCACCGTCTGGGTCGAGAGCCCGTAGGCATGCAGCCGGACAAAGCTCTCATAGAACGTAAGGGGCAGCGTGATCAGCGTCGTCAGTGCGCCGAACACCCAGAGATAGATCGCCAGGGCGGGATACCAGCGGCGGCCCCACCGCGCCGAAGCCCGCCCGATCCGTGCTGACCAACCGGTCAAGAGGATCAGCCCCGGCACCGCGAACGCTACGGCCAGGTCCACCAGCAGCAGGATCACGCCACTCCGCTGAAACCGGAGCGCCAGCTCCGACGGGGGCGGTACCCGCACCGGCGCATCGGGCGACTGCGCCAGCAGCGGCGCCGCCAGCAACGCCGCGCTCACCGCCCCGAGCCAGAGCGTTCGGTGTTTCACCAGCGGCCTCTCTCGCGTTCAGAAGACTGGAAAGTTACTATGGACAGCGTTTCCAGCCGGAACACCCGATCTCCGGAGTCTCCATGAGCACTCCTTCGGTGGCCCGCTCCGCGGCGCCGGCGCGCCTGGCGCTGGGTTGCGGGGTGCTGTTCGCAGTGCCGCTCTGCATCATCGGCATCGTCGCACTGGGGTTCGCGATGCGCCTGGCCGGGCAGCGGCAGTGGGCGCCGTCGGCATTCCTCACCGTCTTCGCCATGATGTTCGGCGGGGCGGGGGTGCGCCTGATCCGGCGGGCGATCGGCAGCAGAACCGCCGGAGCGCGCCACTCGGTACCCGCGGTCACCGCCCCGCCGGTCACCCATTTCATCGACAACAGCCGCTCCACGATGTGGTTCGCCTGGATCTTCGCGCTGTTTTGGAGCGCGATTTCGGTGCCGGTGGCGGTAGTGGTGGTGAAATCGGCCATGAGCGGCGGCGAGCGGATGGGTCTGATCGCGCTGATCTTTCCGGTCGCGGGGATCGGGCTGACGATATGGGCGGTCATCGTGACGATTCGCCAGCGGAAATTCGGCAGCTCGACGCTCGATCTGAGCACCGCCCCCGCGGCGGCCGGCACGGGACTGTCGGGAATGGTGCGCGCCGGCCCGGCACTCCTCTCCGCGCGCGAAGTCACGGTTCGGCTCTCCTGCATCAACCGCGTGGTCACGGGCTCGGGAAAGAATCGTTCGACCTCGGAGCGCGTACTCTGGCAGGACGATTGCTCGGTGCCGGCTCAGCGGGACGGCCGGGGAATTTTCCTCCCCGTCTCCATCGACATTCCGCCCGACGCCAGACCCACCGACGATTCCAACCGCGACAACCGGATTCTCTGGCGGCTGGAAGCGATGGCTGACCTGCCGGGCGTCGATTATCACGCCACCTTCGAGATTCCAGTGGTCCACACCGCCGCCAGTGATGCCCCCGAGACGGTGGCGGCGTTCCATGCCCACGAGGCGGCCCGGCTGGCGGAATACCGGCGCCCCGCCGAATCGCCGATCCGGGTGGAGCCGTGGCGCGGCGGCGTTCAGCTCTGGTTCCCGGCCGGCCGCAACATACCGATGGCGCTCGCCATGACGTTCTTTCTGGTGGTGTGGAGCGGCGTCGTTGCACTGCTGCTGCTGCTTGGCGCGCCGCTCCTCTTCGTGGTGGTGTTCGGCGCGTTCGATCTGCTGTTCATGGCGCTGGTGCTGCAGCAGTGGTCGGGCACCTCACTGGTCCAGGCCAACCACGACGGCCTCAGCGTCACGACTCGGCTGGCCGGGATCCGCACCGTGCGAAAGCGCGCCGCCGACCAGGTGGCAGACGTCACGATCGGGATCGGCATGCAGGCGGGCACGCGGGCCTATTACCGCCTCCAGGCGGCCGATCGCGACGGGAAAAAGCTGACTTTGGGCGACGGCATCGGCAGTCGGGAAGAGGCGGAGTGGCTGGCGGAGCAGGTGCGAGCCGCCCTGGGCCGCACTACCGACTCAGGGTGACCGGTGCCACGGCCCGTCCCGGGCGGAGGGGTTATAATGCCAGACCTTGACCACGGGATCCTGGATGCCGCGCCGCCCGCTGTTGCTTGTGCTCGCCCTGCTGCTCTCGGTGAGCGCCTGCGATTCCGTCCGCCGAGTCCTTCACACCCGCAATCTTCCCG
>DASSTY010000402.1:0-6563 GCA_035707585.1 Gemmatimonadales bacterium | reverse complement strand
TAGCGACTAGCGACTACCCCACAATTACCTTCCGTCATGTCCCAGAACCTCACCGGCATCCATCACCTCACCGCGATCTCCGCACGAATCGGGGATAACCACCGGTTCTACACCGGCGATCTCGGCATGCGGCTGGTCAAGCGATCGGTCAACCAGGACGATGTCAGCGCGTATCACCTTTTCTATGCCGACGCGAAGGGGACTCCGGGAACCGACCTCACCTTCTTCGATTGGCCGGTGGAACCGGAGCGGCGGGGCGGCCGGTCCATCACGCGAACCCATCTGCGGGTTGCGGGGCTTTCATCGCTCCAGTGGTGGGACGAAGCGTTCCGCGAGCGGGGCATCAAGGCGAGCCCAATCGTGGAACGAGACAATCGCCTGACCCTTGATTTCGAGGATGCCGAGGGCCAGCGGCTGGCGTTGGTAGACGATGGCGGATTGGGTGAAGCGCATCCGTGGGATCGGAGCCCCGTTCCCCGGGAGCATCAGATTCGCGGGTTGGGCCCGATCATGCTGAGCGTGCCGAAGCTGGCTCCCACCCACCAGCTCCTGACACAGGTGCTCGGCATGCGGCCGGTTCGCCAATACCCGCATCCGGAGAACGCGGGCCACCTGGTGCACGCCTACGAAATGGGCCCCGGCGGCCCAGCGGCGGAACTCCATATTGCCGAGCAGCCGGATCTTCCTCCGGCGCGGCAGGGCGCCGGGGGCGTTCATCACGTTGCGTTCCGGACTCCCACCTACGAAGAGTACGACGCCTGGGTGGAACGGCTGGCAGAGCTCGGCATACCCAACAGCGGGCCGGTAGACCGCTACTGGTTCCGGAGTCTCTATTTCCGGGAGCCCAACGGGATTCTGTTCGAGATCGCATCGGATCTTCCCGGGTTTACCGTGGACGAAGACGAAGCCACCCTGGGAGAGAAGATCGTCCTGCCGCCCTTCCTCGAGCCGCACCGGGCCGAGATCGTGGCGGGGCTGAAGCCGATAGATGCTAGTCGCTAGGCGCTAGTCGCTAGGCGCTAGTTGCGCACGGAGGCTGTCACCCCGCGAAGGCCGTCACCCCCGCGAAGGCCGTCACCCCCGCGAAGGCCGTCACCCCCGCGAAAGCGGGGGTCCAGCCACCTGGATTCCCGCTTGCGCGGGAATGACGGCCCTGCGTCCTCTAGCGCCCAGCGACTAGCGACTAGCCCCCAGCGACTCCCCGGGAACCTCCCGCCCCGCTCACGGTTTCCCCTAAGCCGGCTCTTCGATAAACCCTGGAGGCAAGCGCCAATGAAGTTCGTATTCCGCTCACTGGCGGCGCTCACAAGTCTGGTTCTGGCTCTGCCCGCGCTGGGAGCGGCTGGGGGTTCGTACCCTGCACCGGCGACCTCAACGGCCGAGGTGCCAGTCGCGAAAGCGGCGGCGAATCCGCACGACGAACTGATCTCGGCGGCTACGGCTGCCGGTCTCGAGAGCAACGTGCTCGACCTGGCGCTGGCAGCTCGCGAGCGCGCCGTTACGGCCGGGCTGACGAGCAGCCCGATCCTCACGGTCATCGACTACAGCCGCCCCAGTCACGAGCGGCGCCTCTGGGTGCTCAACGTGGCCGACGGCACCGTTCTGGCCCATGAATTCGTGGCCCATGGACGGGGCAGCGGGAACGATGTCGCCACCCGCTTTTCCAATCGCCCGGGCAGTAACGCCACCAGTCTCGGCACCTTCATCACCGGCGATACCTACCAGGGAAAGCACGGCCTCTCACTGCGGCTCCGCGGTCTCGACGATGGGCTCAACGACAACGCGCTGGCCCGCGCCATCGTAGTGCACGGCGCCTGGTACGTCAGCCCCGCGATGATCGCGCAGTACGGACGGCTTGGCCGCAGCGAGGGATGCCCGGCACTCGCTCCCGACGTCGCCCCGCGCATCATCGATCTGATCCGCGGCCACACGGTCGTCTTCGCCTACTACCCCTCAGACGCGCTGACTGCGACGCTCGCCTCCAGGTAGCGGATCTCCCGCTCACCGGGCCGGGTGGGTATCATCCGGAATTCCCCATTCGAGGTAAGCATGCCTCACCGCCGTCGCGATTTCCTCGGCTGGCTCGGCGCCAGCACCCTGCTGGCCGCCTCCGGGACGCCGCTCCAGGCAGAGTCCTCTCCCGATCGTTCCCTCGCTTCCAACGCGCCCCTCCACCCGGTTGACGACACCTGGGACATGTCGTGGGTCGATCGAATCAAGGGGAGCCCGCGCTCGGTGTTCGACTCCCCCGACGTGAACCAGGGCGGCGCGGTCTGGCGGGCGGTGAGCTGGCGAAATGACTACCACGAGGTCTATGGCGTGGATCAGGGCACTGCGACAACCGTACTGGTGATTCGCCACAAAGGCATTCCGCTGGCGATGGGCGATGACTACTGGTCGCGGTTCGAAATCGGCAAAAAGCTCAAGATCAAGGATCCCAGAACCGGGAAATGGACCGAATCGAACCCGGTCGGCCTGAGCCGCAGCAAGTCCGCCAACGATTACTCCGATCACAGCATCGAGGGGTTCATCAAGGCCGGCGGGATCGTTCTGGCGTGCCACCGCGCACTGATGGGTTTTATCGTCGGGGATTACCGAAAAGCCGACAAGCTCACCTCCGAGCAGGCCGAGGCAGAGGCCCGGAAGCATCTCCTTCCGGGGGTGATCCTGCAGCCATCCGGAATCTTTGCCGTTCTGCGGGCCCAGCAGGCGGGCTGCAGCTACGTGCTGGCGAGCTGACTGCAACGGACCCGGCCGCCGCTACGTAAGAACCAGATATCCCGTAGTTCTCCACCCCCATAGCGGGAGCCGGCCAGGCCGACTCCCAGGAGCCAATGGTATCCCCATGAAGCGGAATCTCGTCATTGCGGCCGCCCTGCTCGCGGCGCCGGGCCTGCTCGCCGCCCAGGCGCCCGAAGCGGTCGCGCCAGGCCCCACGATCGTTCCCCAGCCCGAAACCAAACTGCCTCTCAAGCACACGCCCGAGCCCACCAAGGCGTCGATCAATGTCCAGGACCTGATGACCCGGCTCTACATCTACGCCGACGATTCGATGATGGGACGCGAGGCCGGCACCCTTGGCAACGTCAAGGCAACCACCTACATCGCCAATCAGGTCAAGCAGATTGGCCTCAAGCCGGCGGGCGAAAACGGAACCTATTTCCAGACCCTCCCCTTCAAGACCCGTTCGGTCGATCCGGCTTCCAGCTTTACCGCCGGCGGCCAGGCGCTTCAGTTCGGCACCGACTGGGCGGCGCGGTCCAATGAATCGGCCAGCTTCAGCGGCAGTGCGGTCTGGGGTGGTTTCCTGGGCGATTCCGGCGCCACGCTTACGCCCGAACAGATCAAGGGCAACGTGGTGGTCATCGGGCTGCCCACCGATGGGCGCCGCATGCGGCGGATGAGCAACAATTTCGAAGACGCCGCCGCCGTGGTGCTGATGGCCCCGGAGCGCTATCTCGGCTTCTATAGCCGCCCCAGCAGTTTCGTGGACGATCCCGACCGCCCGTCGCGCGGGCCGGGCCGGCCATCGGTTGTTATCACCGCCGATGCCGCCGCCACGCTCTTTGGCGGGCCGGTAGAGTCGCTCGCGGTGGGAACGGTCGGGAAGCCCACGGCGATGGATCTCAAGATTTCTGTGGCGCCGGTGGAGTTCCCGGCGCGCAACGTGGTGGCGATCCTCCCGGGTCGCGATCCAGTGCTCAAGAACGAGTACGTGGCGATCGGAGCGCACAACGATCACATCGGAATGACCGACCGTCCGGTGGATCACGATTCCCTGCGGATTTTCAATCACATTGTGCGGCCGGGTGGCGCGGACGACGCCCGCAATCAGGCCACTGAGGAGCAGCAGGCGGAGGTGAACGCCGAACTCGCCAACTGGCGCCAGAAGCATCCCGGCGCAGCGCGGCTCGATTCGATCTCGAATGGCGCCGACGACGACGGCAGCGGCACCGTGACGGTGCTGGAAATCGCTCAGTACCTCGCCTCGCTCAAGGGCAACGCCGTCCCCAAGCGCTCGATTCTCTTCGTCTGGCACGTGGGCGAAGAAAAGGGCCTGCTCGGCAGCGCGTGGTTTACCGATCACCCCACCGTGCCGCGCGATTCCATCGTGGCGCAGCTGAACATGGACATGGTCGGCCGGGGCGATGCCTGGGATGTCGCGGCGGTGACCAAGGCCGGCGCGCCGATTCATGGCGGCCCCAACTATCTGCAGCTGGTCGGCTCGCGGCGGCTCTCCACCGAGCTCGGCGATCTGGTCGAGCAGGTGAACAAGGAAGATCACCACGGCTTCGTGTTCGATTACTCGATGGATGCCGACGGCCACCCCAGCAATATCTACTGCCGCAGCGATCACTACGAGTACGCTCGTTACGGCATTCCCATCACCTTCTTCACCACGGGGCTGCACTCGGATTATCACCAGGTCACCGACGAGCCGCAGTACATCGACTATGATCGCATGGCGCAGGTTGGCAGCCTGGTTGCCGACATCGCGATGCACGTGGCCGATCTCGACCACCGCATCGTAGTGGATCATCCCAAGCCCGATCCGCACGGGCGGTGTCAGCAGTAGTTCGGACATGGGTCGTGGGTCGTGGGTCGTGCAGTAGTTCCGCGACCCACGGCTCACGTCCCACGACTCACGTCCCACGACCGACATCCCATGCCCCCTCTCCCCACCGCCCGCCTCCGCTTCGAGCTCTGGACCGAGGTCGATCTGGGGCTCGCGCTCGAGCTCTGGGGGGATCCGGAGGTAAGCCGGTATATCAGCGCCGGTGGGTTTTCGCGGGACGAAATCCAAGCTCGGCTTCAGCGCGAAATCGCCAATGGTCGCGACCATGGGGTGCAGTACTGGCGGCTGCGGCTCCGCGAGACTGATGATTTTGTCGGATGCTGCGGGCTCAAGCCGGCCCGGCCGGCCGAGCGGGTGTACGAGCTGGGCTTTCAGCTCCGGCCCGCCTTCTGGGGGCAGCGACTGGCCGGCGAAGCAGCCCGCGCCAGTGTCGACTACGCCTTCACCACACTCGGCGCCGCCGGGCTGATCGCGGGGCACCATCCCGAGAACGTCGCCTCGCGCCGCCTGCTGGAATCGCTCGGCTTCCAGTACACTCACGACACGTTCTATCCGCCAACCGGCCTGCGTCATCGGGAGTATTGGCTGCCGGCCTGATCGGGAGTATCCTGAGTAACCCAGCCCACGTCACGGAGCGACAATGGGAATTTCCCGCCGCACATTCCTGGCCGGCACCCCGCCGGTGCTGCTTTCGCTCGCTGGACTTCCATCCATCCGTGCCGGCAGGTTCGACCACGACCTGATCATTCGCGGCGGCACGCTGTTCGATGGAACCGGCGCCGCCGGCAAAGAGCGCGATCTCGCGATCAGCGGCGGCCGAATCAGCGCAATCGCTGCGCGGATTCAGGGCCGCGCCGCAGAGGAAATCGACGCCCGCGGGCTGGCGGTCTCGCCCGGCTTCATCGACATGCATTCGCACGTGGACGGCTCGCTCCGCGCCGACCCGCGGGCCGAGTCGGCTATACGCCAGGGGATCACGACGATCATGGTGGGGCAGGACGGCGGATCTCGCGCCACCGGGGGCGCCGATCACAGCTTCAAGAGCATGTTTGCCGATCTCCAGAATCTCCATCCCGCAGTCAACGTGGCGTCGATGGTTGGGCTCGGTTCCATTCGAGAAGAGGTAATCGGCGAAAATGACCGGCCGGCCACCCCCGATGAAATCGCCCGGATGACCGCGATGGTCGAATCGGCACTGGCCGATGGCGCCTGTGGCGCGTCATCCGGACTGGAATACACCCCGGGAGCGTTCGCCTCGCTCGATGAACTGATCGCACTCTGCCGTCCGCTGGCCAGGCGCCGCCTGCCGTACGCGACTCACATGCGCAACGAAGATGATCACGTGCTCAAGGCCATCGACGAGGCGATTGCGGTGGCGCGCGGCGCGCGGTGCCCGCTGGAGATTTCTCATCTCAAGACTGAAGGCCCCCGCAACTGGGGCAAGCTGGACGATGCCTTTGCCCGAATCACGGCGGCGCGGCGCGACGGGATGGATGTGACATTCGACCGGTATCCGTACCTCGCCTACTCCACCGGTCTCACCAACCTCTTCCCGGTCTGGAGCCGCGACGGCGGGATCGATCAGTTTCTGGCCCGGCTCGACGATCCCGCCACGGCGGACAAGATCCACCAGGCGGTGCTGGCGAAGGTGGAACTGATCGGCGGCTGGAACAACGCCGAAGTGACCGGCGTACGCGCCGAACAGGACCGAACGGCGGAGGGCCAGCGAATCGGCGACTATGCGCGGCAGCTGGGTGCCGATCCCTACCAGGTCACTACCGATCTGCTGCGGCACAGCCATGGGAACGTCGGGATGGTCGGCTTTGCCATGAGTGAAGAGAATCTGGAGCGAATACTGGCGCATCCGCTCTCGATGATCTGCACCGATGGCAGCGGCTTTGCGATCGACGGCCCGACTCATCGCGGCAGTCCTCACCCGCGCGGCATCGGCAGCTGCGCCCGGCTGCTCGGCCGCTACGTTCGCGAG
>DASSTY010000401.1:0-10650 GCA_035707585.1 Gemmatimonadales bacterium | reverse complement strand
CAGGGGGGCGTAGCTGTCGGACGTGGTCGGGTACTGGTGAGCGAGCACCGCCAGCGGATACCTGGTGCCCGGTTCGCCGTCGGGATACTCCAGCACGCCCTTGAGTACCACTCCATCTTCGGCGACGACCGACATCTCGATCGGCCCGGGTGACGGCGCCGAGTTCATTGCGCCTCCTATACCAACCCGAGCTGGCGGATCAGGCGATCCCATTCCTCCAGCCGGACCTCACCATCATCCTTGAGCGGCGAAAGCACGGCCAGGATTTCGGCCCGCGATCCGGCAATCCGGCGATCGCGCAGCTCGCTGATCATCCGGGCAAAGCGGTGCTCGTATTCATCCGCATCGAGCTCGCCGTTGCGGCGCTTGCTGCTCAGCCGGCGAAGCTCTTCAGCAACGCGGCTCGGTGCGACCGGCGCCAGTGCGCCCTCCTGCGGTTCCGAAGCCATCCAAGGTCTCCTGGGTCGGGGTTGCTGAAGGATAGGCCCGAAGCGGCCTCGGTCGCCAGTCTCGGCGGCGGACTAGCGGGTGGAATCGCGGTGGCCGAATCCGTTCGGCTCGGCGCCGGGCGTGCCACTGGTACTGGTGCCGGTCGGACCGGTGCCGGTGGTACCGCTGGTGCGGCCGGTGACCGCGGTGTCGCGCACCGGCTCGGACGGCTGGTTGCCCGGAGCCGCCGCCCGTGCGCTGTCCGCCACGGCCGATGAATCGATCCTTCCAGTTTGAGTCCCCTCGCTCCGGCAGGCCACCGTCAGCAGCAGCGCCGCGCCAGCCAGCCCGGCGTACCTGAGGGTGATTCGATGTTCAGCCATGGTGCACCTCCTCATTCGACCATGATCTCACCGGTCTCCGCGCCCTGCACCTTACGAAGCATGATCACCAGAGGAAACGCAACAAGAAAGAGGATCGCGATCATCTGGAAGACGTGATTGTAGGCGATCACCGTCGCCTGGCGGAGAATCTTTCCTTCCAGCAGTGCCAGCGCGCTGCGCTGCGCCTCGACCGGGCCGGCGCCATTCCGCGTGAAGAGGGCAACCGCGCCGTGCAGCCAATCGCGCACCGACTGGTCGAACATCGTCACCTGCGGGGTGATCCCGGCAAAGGCGCGGGCCGAACCGCGGGTGATCTCGGTGGCGGCGGCGGCGATGCCCACGCTGCCGGCCACCTGCCGGACCACATTGTAGAGTCCGGTTGCGGCGGTCATTTCCGGTTTCGCGATGGTCGAGAGCGCCGCGGTACTCAGCGCGACGAACAGCAGGCTGAAGCCGACGCCCTGCCACACCTGGGGTACGAAGATGTCCCAGAACCCGGTCTGGGTGGTGAGATGCGACAGCTCCCAGAACGAATAGGCGCTCACGATCAATCCGGCGGTGATCAGCACCCTGGGCCCGAGCCGATTGTAGAAGCGGCCGCTGATCGGCATCACGACTGCCATGGCCAGACTTCGCGGCATCAGCGCCAGGCCGGACTTCATGGCCGGATAGCCCAGCAGATTCTGAAGAAAGAGCGGCAGAATGAACAGACTGGCATAGAGCCCCATGCCGAGTATGCCGCCGATGAATGTGGCCGCGGAAAACTGGACGTTGCGAAGAATCCGGAGATCGACCGCCGGCCGATCCGTGGTGAGCTCCCGCCAGATGAAGAGGATCAGCCCGGCCGCCGCGACGATCGCCAGCGTGACGATCATCCGCGACTCGAACCAGTCCTTGGTCTCGCCTTTCTCCAGCATGTACTGGAGTGATCCGAGCCCGACCGTCATCAGGCTCAATCCCAGCCAGTCGATCCGCCCGCGCTCGCGCACCAGATAGGGCGGATCCTGGAGAAACCGATTTACCAGGAAAAGATTGAGCGCGCCGATCGGCACGTTGATGAAAAAGATCCAGGGCCAGGAATACTGGTCGGTGAGCCAGCCGCCGAGGGTGGGGCCGAAGGCCGGCGCGAGGACTACACCCATCCCATAGATGCCCATGGCCAACCCCTGTTCGTCGGCCGGGAAGGTTTCCCGGAGGATGGCCTGCGACACCGTAATGAGTACTCCGCCTCCCAACCCCTGGATTACCCGGAACACCACGATCAGCGACAGACTGCTGGCGGTGCCGCACGCCATCGACGCACCGGTGAACAGCAGAACGCTGGCCTGGTACATCCGCTTCCGGCCAAACCGCGCACTCAGCAGACCGATGATCGGCATGATGATGACGTTGGCCAGAATGTATCCGGTGATGACCCAGGTGATCTCTTCGATCGTGGCGCCCAGTGTCCCGGCCATGTCGGGCAAGGCCACGTTGACGATGCTGGAATCCAGCACCGCCATGACGCTCCCGGTCATGACGGTGATGGCGATGACCCATTTGTTGGTAGTGCGGGCGCTCATTCGGCAGCACCCGGCTCGCCGGGGTCGACCCGGAGCGCCAATATTCGCATGGCGCGCCGGATCAGCCTCAGCTCCGCCGGCCGGAGGCCTTCCAGCCGCTCCGCCACCAGCGCGGCCCCGGCCGCGGTTGCGAGGACGACTGCCCGGCGGCCCGCCGGGGTCAGATACAGCGGCGAGCGACGGCGGTCGGTCGGGTCGGGCCGCCGGGTAAGCAGCCGGCGCCCCACCAGCTGGGCGGCCAGGCGTGAGGTGGTTGGTGCCCCCAGGCCCAGGTGATCGGCCAGGTCGTTGAGGCGGGAGCCGGGGTTGCTGCGGATGAAGCCGAGCGCCCGCAGCTGCGATAGCGTGAGACGAGCCGGCGAACGCTGGCGCACGCCGGCCCGTGCCAATCGAGTGACCGCCAGCGACGTTTCCAGCACCTCCGCCGCGCAGCCGGCCACATCCCGAGATAGTTGCATGTTCGAACTAAATGCCGGACGCCCCCAGGAATCAAGTGGCGGTCAGGGCGCCTGGCCGGCGGCGGCGTCGCCGGAGCGCCGCCCCGGCTGGGCCAGCGTAAAGTAGGCCGTGGTTCCGGCGTCCACTACGGCCTCCAGCCAGATCCGCCCGCCGTGCCGCTGGACGATCCGCTGGCTGGTAGCGAGGCCGATCCCGGTGCCGGGAAAGGCGTCGGATGCGTGGAGCCGCTGAAAGGGCGTAAACAGGCGGGAGGCGTAGGTCATGTCGAACCCCACGCCGTTGTCGCGGATGAAATAGACCGGCTCGGTATGGGCGGAGAGCACCCCGAATTCGATCCGGGCCGGCGTCCGGCCGCCGGTGAACTTCCAGGCGTTGCCCAGCAGATTTTCCAGGAGCATCCGGAGCACCCGCGGGTCGCCTTCTGCCATCATGGCCGGGCGCACTACGGTCTCGACCTCCCGCTCCGGTTCCGCCAGAGCGAGCTGCCGGAGCACGTCGGCCGCCAGCTCGCTCAGATCGACCGGCCAGCTTCGCAGATCGGTGCGGGTGACCCGCGCCAGGTGAAGCATTCCGTCGATCAGCTCCATCATCTGGCCGGTCGATTGGCGGATCCGGTCGAGAAACCGGCGGCCTTCATCGTCCAGCGCGGCACCGCTGGTCTCGACCAGTGCCCGGCCGAAGCCGTCAATTCGGCGGAGCGGCGCCCGCAGATCGTGCGATACCGCGTAGCTGAAGCTCTCCAGTTCGCGGTTCTTCTGTTCCAGTTCCGCCAGTGCTTCGGCCCGCTGATCGGCCAGCTCACGCGCTTCGTGTTCCTGGCGTCGGAGCAGCTCGGTCTGGCGCTGCAGCAGCCGAGTCGCTTTGGCGAGTTCCACGAAGACAGCCACCTTGGAGCGGACGAACTCGGGAACCGCCGGCTTGACCAGGTAATCCACCGCACCGACGGCGTAACCCTGGCGAGCCATCGCGTGGCTCGGTGCGGCGGCGGTCAGAAAGATGATCGGCGTGTTGCGCGACCGCTCGCGCTGGCGAACCAGTTCGGCCGTTTCGAATCCGTCGAGCCCCGGCATCTTGACGTCGAGCAGGATGACCGCGACATCGTGGGTGAGCAGCATTCTGAGGGCGTCGCGGCCCGACTCCGCCAGCAGGAGGTGCTGACCGAGCGGGTCCAGGATCGCCTCGAGCGCAACCAGGTTCTCCGGCTGATCGTCGACCAGCAGAATGTTGACCGGCTCGTCGGACTCCGGCAGAAACGACGAAAGCGACTCGGCGTCGGCCGCCACGGTGCTCACCGGTAAAGCCAGACGCGAAGCAGAGAGAGCAGTTGCTCGGCCTCAACCGGCTTGGCGATGTAATCCGAAGCGCCGGCGGCGAGACACTTTTCGCGGTCGCCCTTCATGGCCTTGGCGGTCACCGCGATGATCGGCAGCCGATCGAACGCCGGAATCTCACGAATGGCGCGCATCGTTTCGTAGCCGTCCATCTCCGGCATCATCACATCCATCAGCACCACGTCGATGTCGGGATGCTCCTTCAGCAGATCGATCCCCTCCTGGCCCCGCTCGGCGTAGAGCACTTCCATCCGGTTTCGTTCCAGCAGGGTCGTGAGCGCAAAGATGTTGCGCACGTCGTCATCCACGATCAGCGCACGGCGGCCGGCCAGCACCGATTCGAGCCGATGAGCCCGCTCCAGCATGCGGCGTTTGGGTTCCGGCAGGTTCTCGGTGACGCGATGGAGGAAGAGGGCCGTTTCATCGAGCAGGCGTTCGGGTGATGTGGCGTCCTTCACCACTACCGCTTCGGCCATGAGCGACAGCTCCGCCTCTTCCCGGCTCGACAGCGCCTGGCCGGTATACACCACCGTCGGCAGCCGCCGCGGACCGACCTCGTTTCGAATCCGGCTGATCAGCTGCAGGCCGGTCATGTCGGGGAGACCGAGGTCCAGCACCATGCAGTCGAATTCCTGGGTCTTGAGCGCCGCGAGCGCATCGGCGCCGGTGTCCACCGCGACCGTCTCCACGTCGGTGCCGCCGATCAGCTCGACGATGCCGAGCCGCTGGGCGGGATCGTCTTCCACAACGAGGAGCCGCTTCTGGGGCCGGTCGACGAAGGCGTTGAGCCCGCTGAGGGCCGATGCCAGCGCCTCACGCGTCGCCGGTTTGGTCAGGAAGTCGATGGCGCCGAGCCGCATGCCGCGCTGCCAGTCTTCGTCGACTGAGACGATCTGCACCGGAATGTGCCGGGTAGCGGGATCGTACTTGAGGCGATCGAGAATGGTCCAGCCATCCGCATCGGGAAGCCGCAGGTCGAGGGTGATCGCCGTGGGGCGGTACTCGCGGGCCAGTGCCAGTGTCTTGTCGGCCCGGTGCGCCACCAGTCCCTTAAAGCCATGCTCCCGGGCCAGGTCCAGCATGATGCGGGCAAATTCCGGATCGTCCTCGGCGATGAGCAGCACCCGGTCGCCCGGCGCGACCGCATCGCGATCGTCTTCCATCGCCGGCACAAAGGCCGCCGGGAGCGACACGCGGCCGGCGGCGGCAGCCGCCTTGAGCGGGGGCGCGAGCGGTGGACGCCCGCGGGCGGACTGCAGTTCGGGCGGAGCCGCCAGACCGGCACCGGCCGGGTACGTGACCGGCAGGAAGAGCGTGAAGGTGCTTCCCCGCCCTGGCGTGCTTTCCAGTTTGATTTCGCCGCCCAGGAGACGGGCAATCTGCCGGCTGATCGACAGGCCCAGTCCGGTGCCCCCGTACTTGCGGCTGGTGGTACCGTCGCCCTGCTGGAAGGCTTCGAAAATCACCGCATGCTTTTCCGGCGCGATGCCGATGCCGGTGTCGGAAACGGAGAATGCCACCACGCCATCGGCGGCGTCGAGATACTCCTGCCCCGGGCTCCACCCCTCCTGCGCCGGCGCGATCCGGAGCCGTACCGACCCGTGGTCGGTGAACTTGAACGCGTTGGAGAGGAGGTTCTTGAGCACCTGCTGGAGCCGCTTCGAATCGGTCTGGACCGCCGACGGGAGGCCTTCTACCAGTTCCACGCCGAATTCGACTCCCCGCACGTCGGCCATCTGCCGGAAGGTGCCTTCAACGAAGCGGCCGATCTCGGTAAAGGGCTGGTTGGTGACGTCCACCGCCATCGTGCCCGATTCGATCTTGGACAGATCCAGAATGTCGTTGATGAGGTCGAGCAGGTCGGAGCCCGAGGAATGGATCGTGTGGGCGAACCCGACCTGCTTTTCGGTGAGGTTCCCGTCGGGGTTTTCCGAAAGGATCTGCGAGAGGATGAGCAGGCTGTTGAGCGGAGTCCGGAGCTCGTGCGACATGTTGGCCAGAAACTCGGACTTGTACTTCGAGATCAGTGCCAGCTGGTCGGCCTTTTCCTCCAGCTCCGCGTTCTTCCGCTGCAGTTCGTCCTGCTGCTTCTTGAGCAGCTCTTCCGACTGGGTCAGCGAGCGGGCCTGTTCCTCCAGGCGCCGGTTGGTTTCGGTGAGCGCTTCCTGCTGCCGCTGGAGACCTTCGGTCAGTGCCTGTGACTGCTTGAGCAGTTCTTCGGTTCGCATGTTGGCGGATATCGTGTTGATCACGATGCCGATGCTTTCGGCCAGCTGTTCGAGGAAGCTGAGCCGGATCTCGTCCAGTTCCTCGAAGCTGGCCAGTTCGAGCATCGCCTTGACTTCGCCTTCGAAGAGCACCGGCATGATCACCAGATTGCGCGGCGGAGCGTCGCCCAGCCCCGAGGCGATCCGGATATAGTCTTTCGGGACGTTCCGGATGATCACGCGCTGGCGGTTCTGCGCCGCCTGGCCCACCAGTCCTTCGCCGAGCCGGAAGGTGGTGGGGGCATCCTTCCGCTGCTTGTAGGCGTAGCTGGCCAGGAGACTGAACACCGGCTCATCGTGGGCCGTTTCCTGGACGTAGAAGACGCCGTGGTGTGCCGCCACCAGCGGTGCCAGGTCGGAGAGGATCAGCTTGGACACGGCGGCGAGGTCGCGCTGGCCCTGCAGCATCCGGCTGAACTTGGCCAGGTTGGTCTTGAGCCAGTCCTGTTCGGTGTTCTTCCGCGTGGTGTCGCGGAGATTGCGGATCATCTCGTTGATGTTGTCCTTGAGCTCGGCGACTTCGCCGAGGGCCTCCACCGTGATCGACCGGGTGAGGTCGCCCTTGGTTACCGCGGTGGCGACTTCCGCGATGGCGCGGACCTGAGTCGTGAGATTGGCGGCGAGCTGGTTGACGTTGCCGGTGAGGTCGCGCCAGATGCCCGCGGCACCGGGGACGCGGGCCTGGCCGCCCAGCTTCCCTTCGATGCCGACCTCGCGCGCCACATTGGTCACCTGATCGGCAAAGGTGGCCAGCGTGAGAATCATTCCATTGATGGTATCCGCCAGGGTGGCGATCTCGCCCTTGGCCTCGAAGACCACCTGCTGCTTGAGATCACCGTTGGCAACCGCGGTTACGACCTTGGCGATGCCTCGCACCTGGGTGGTCAGGTTGCCCGCCATGAAGTTCACGTTGTCGGTCAGGTCTTTCCAGGTGCCCGCCACACCCTTCACCTGGGCCTGGCCGCCCAGTTTGCCTTCGGTTCCGACTTCACGGGCTACGCGGGTCACTTCTGAGGCGAACGAGTTGAGCTGATCGACCATCGTGTTGATGGTGTTCTTGAGCTCCAGGATCTCGCCGCGCACATCCACCGTGATCTTCTTGTTCAGCTCACCACGCGCCACGGCCGTGGTGACCTCGGCGATGTTGCGAACCTGGGCCGTGAGGTTGCCGGCCATGAAGTTCACGTTGTCGGTCAGGTCCTTCCAGGTCCCGCCCACTCCCTTCACCTGCGCCTGGCCGCCCAGTTTGCCTTCGGTTCCGACTTCACGGGCTACACGGGTCACTTCCGACGCGAACGAGTTGAGCTGATCGACCATCGTGTTGATGGTGTTCTTCAATTCCAGAATTTCGCCTCGCACATCCACCGTGATCTTCTTGTTGAGCTCGCCTCGTGCTACGGCCGTCGTCACCTCGGCGATGTTACGCACCTGGGATGTCAGGTTGCTGGCCATCGAGTTGACGTTGTCGGTCAGGTCCTTCCAGGTCCCGGCAACGCCCTTCACCTGGGCCTGGCCGCCCAGCTTGCCTTCGGTCCCCACCTCGCGGGCGACGCGAGTCACTTCCGACGCGAAGGAGTTGAGCTGGTCCACCATCGTGTTGATGGTGTTCTTGAGTTCCAGGATTTCGCCCTGCACGTCGACCGTGATCTTCTTGTTCAATTCACCACGTGCCACCGCGGTGGTGACTTCGGCGATGTTGCGGACCTGCGCGGTGAGATTGCTCGCCATCGAATTGACGTTGTCGGTGAGGTCCTTCCATGTCCCCCCAACGCCTTTCACTTCTGCCTGACCACCGAGTTTCCCTTCGGTGCCGACCTCGCGCGCCACACGGGTTACTTCCGACGCAAACGAACTCAGCTGATCCACCATCGTGTTGATGGTGTTCTTGAGTTCCAGGATTTCGCCCTGGACGTCGACCGTGATCTTCTTGTTCAATTCACCGCGTGCCACCGCGGTGGTGACTTCGGCGATGTTGCGGACCTGGGATGTCAGGTTGCTCGCCATCGAGTTGACGTTATCGGTCAGATCCTTCCAGGTCCCGGCGACGCCCTTCACCTGGGCCTGGCCGCCCAGCTTCCCTTCGGTACCGACCTCGCGCGCCACACGGGTTACTTCCGATGCAAATGAACTGAGCTGATCCACCATCGTATTGATGGTGTCTTTCAGCTCCAGGATCTCGCCCTGGACGTCCACGGTGATCTTCTTGGAGAGATCTCCCCGGGCCACGGCGGTGGTCACCTGCGCGATGTTCCGGACCTGCGCGGTGAGGTTGCTGGCCATCGAGTTGACGTTGTCCGTGAGGTCTTTCCAGGTACCACCCACCCCTTTCACCTGCGCCTGGCCGCCCAGCTTGCCTTCGGTCCCCACTTCGCGGGCGACGCGAGTCACTTCCGACGCGAACGAATTGAGCTGGTCCACCATCGTGTTGATGGTGTTCTTGAGTTCGAGGATCTCTCCCTGGACGTCTACGGTGATCTTCTTGGAGAGATCGCCGTTGGCGACGGCGGTCGTGACCTGCGCGATATTGCGAACCTGCGAGGTGAGATTCCCCGCCATTGAATTGACGTTGTCGGTGAGATCCTTCCAGGTGCCGCCCACCCCCTTCACTTCGGCCTGTCCGCCGAGCTTGCCCTCGGTGCCCACTTCGCGGGCCACGCGGGTCACTTCCGACGCAAATGAACTCAGTTGGTCCACCATCGTATTGATGGTGTTCTTGAGCTCCAGGATCTCGCCCTGGACGTCGACGGTGATCTTCTTGGAGAGATCTCCCTTGGCCACCGCCGTGGTGACCTGGGCGATATTGCGGACCTGCGCGGTGAGGTTGCCGGCCATCGAGTTGACGTTGTCGGTCAGGTCCTTCCAGGTGCCGGCCACACCTTTGACGCGGGCCTGGCCGCCCAGCTTGCCCTCGGTGCCCACCTCGCGGGCTACGCGGGTGAGCTCGGAGGCGACGGCGTTGAGCTGATCCACCATCGTGTTGACGGTTCGGCCGGTCCGGAGAAATTCCCCCTGGAGCGGCCGGCCGTCGATTTCCAGTGCGAAGCTCTGGGAGAGATCGCCCCGGGCCACGCCGCCGATGACGCGAGCAATCTCGCTGGCCGGCTGCACCACGTCGGCAATCAGACTGTTGAGCGAATCGATCGATGCCGCCCAGGCGCCCGTCGCGCCGTGCAGCACCGCCCGCTGGCCAATTTTCCCTTCCTTCCCGACGACCTGGCTCATCCGAGCCAATTCCCCGGCAACGGCGGCGTTGGATTCGATGATATCGTTGAGCACCTCGGCAATTCGACCGCCGGTGCCATCCGCGTTAGCCGGCATCCGGACCGTGAAATCGCCTTTTTTCACCGACGTCAGCACTCGAAGCAGGTGGTTCAGATCGAGCTGATCGGCTCCGGCCCCGTTACTGGTGGCAGCGGTTGCAGCGCGCTTGGTCTTACCCGAGTTGCGTGGGGAATTGGCGGCGGTTCGCTCAGCAGGCATGCGGACTCCGAGAGGAGGGCCCCGGCGGGAGAGAGGGGCCGGACCAACGAGGGTGAGGAGACGAACTCAATAACGATAGCACGTTATGCCCGCGCGGCAACCAGGCCGCGGGCGGTTGACAGGCAACCAACCGGGGGCCAGTTTCCGCGAGCACCCGGTTCTGGCGCCCCCGTCAGGGGGTCGGCCCGCGGTACCCGTCCAAGCCAGGAGCTTCAACCTGCGCACCCCCGCCTCGTCAGATCAAACCAGTCCCCCGCTTCGTATCCTGGTCCTGGAAGATGCTCCAATGGATGCGGAACTGCTGGAGTATGAGATCGGACGGGCCGGGATCGGATTTATCGCCGAGCGGGTTCATTCGCGCGAGAGCTTCTGTGCTGCGCTCGGCGATTTTCGGCCGGATCTGATCCTTTCCGATTACACACTGCCCGGCTTCGACGGCATGGCGGCGCTGCAACTGGCCCGGCAGCACGCGCCGGGGGTGCCGTTCATCATGGTCACCGGCTCGATCAACGAAGAAACGGCAGTGGGCTGCATGCGGGCAGGTGCGGACGATTACCTGCTCAAGAGCAACCTGGCCCGGATCGGCCCGGCCATCAGCGCTGCGCTGGAACGGCAGCAAATCCGCGCCGAGCGCCGCCGCACCGAGGCCGCACTGCGCCGATCGGAAGCCAATCTTCGCGCCATCTTCAATAACACCCTGCAGGATTTCGTCCTCCTCGACCGCTCGGGCGCCGTGCTC
>DASSTY010000400.1:0-2132 GCA_035707585.1 Gemmatimonadales bacterium | reverse complement strand
CAAGGCGTTCGATCGCTGGCTCCCCCGGCTGCGGTTCTTTTTTTCGCCCGCCTTCCTCGTGCTGTCGGTGGTACTGTTCGCCGTCTACGCCATCATCGTCGCCGCCAAATGGACCGAGTTTCGAACCGGCATCGCCTCGTTCTACACGCCGAGCGACTACACCCTCGGAAAGGTGGTGGTAGTCTGGGGCACGCTGTTCGTCATCATCGGCATCCATGAGATCGGACATGGAATGACCTGCAAGTACTTCGGCGGGCATGTCCACGAGATGGGCGCGATGCTGATCTACTTTGAGCCGGCCTTCTATTGCAACGTCAACGACGCCTGGACCTTTCCCGATCTGTCAGCCCGGCTCTGGGTGACCGCCGCGGGGTCGTGGATTCAGCTGGTGATCGCCGCGATCGGCGCCATCGTCTGGTGGGCGGCGACGCCGGGCACCCTGATCTCGGAGATCGCGCTGGTGGCGGTGGTGGTCGGCGGGCTCACTACCATACTCGCCAATGCCAATCCGCTGATGCCGCTGGACGGCTACTACGCCCTGAGCGACTGGCTGGAGATCCCCAATTTGCGGCAGCGGGCGCAGGCCCATATCGGGTGGCTCTTCAAGACCCGGCTGCTCCGGCTCAATGTGCCGATGCCGCCCAGCGACGAGCGCGAGCAGAAGATCTTCCTGATCTACGGCCTGCTGGCGCTGGCGTACACCATCATCACGCTCGGACTGGTCGCCGTGCTGGTGTCGGGATGGGCTTCGCGATCGTTCGGCACCGCCGGTCTGATCGTCGTGCTGGCGATCATCTTTCTCATGCTGAGGCATTCACTCGCGTCGGGAGTTCGGCTGCTCCGCAACGCCGCCCAGGAGGCGCGGGTGCGGTGGAGCGGATCACCGATTCTCCGGCATAGCCTGATCGGAATCGGCATCGTCCTGCTGCTCATGCTGGTGATCCCCTGGCCCATCACCCTGCAGGTGCCATTCGTCGCGGCTGCGCACCATGTGGTGGAGCTGTCCGCGCCGGATTCGGGGACCGTGTACGCGGTGACGGCGCGCGAAGGGATGATCGCCGCAGCCGGCGCCCCGCTGCTGCAGATCCGGAACGTCTCGCTGGAACGCTCCGCCCTCGCCGCTGCGCGGGTCAGCGATTCGCTGGCTCGGCGGACGACCGCCGCGCGCGCACGTGGGGCCAGCGCCGATGCCGCGGAGCTGGAAAACCAGCGCGCCAGCGCCGGAGCATTGGCCGGCGCACTGGGCGCCCGGGTCCGCGCGCTCACGCTGCGTGCTCCCACCGCCGGCGTGGTGACGACCGCTCGCCCGGAGGAGATGATCGGCCGCCCGGTGGATGCCGGCACCGTACTCCTTGCCGTGGCCGATACCGGGGCCACCGAAGCGCGGCTGACGCTGGATGGTGCCGGCGCAACCCTGGTCAGGCCCGGCGCCGACGTTCGCCTGATTCTGGATGGCGGCCAGTGGGCCCGCGGCACCGTGATGAGCGTGGCTCCGCTGGCCGGTGTGGAAGGCGGCGAAGCGCGGGTCCGGGTGAACGGCGTCAACTGGCGGTCCGGCGTCGCCGGGCGTGCCCGGGTGACCATTCGGCGCTCCACCGTCGCCGGCGCGCTCTGGTGGCGAGTGCGTACATTGCTCCGCACCGATCTCCTGCTCTAGCCCCACAGAACTTCCTTCCGGGTGGTACTACGATGGCGCACGATCCTCTCGCGGCGGTGAACACTGCCCTCGCCGGCAAGTACGTCGCCGAAGGTGAAATTGGCAAAGGCGGCGCGGCCCGGGTCTATCGCGCTCACGACAAGAGCGGCCGGATCGTGGCGCTCAAGGCGCTGCATCCGGAATTGCTGGTGAGTTCCGCGGCCGATCGATTTCTCCAGGAAGTCCGGATGGCGGGCGAGCTGGATCACCCGCACATCGTGCCGCTGCTCGACTCCGGCACCGCGGGGTGGCTGGTCTATTACGTGATGCCGTACGTCGAGGGACCCTCACTGCGGCAGTCGATCGATCAGCGCGGCCCCCTGCCCGCCACCGAGGTGATGGCGATTGCGCGCGACGTACTCGACGCCCTGGAGCATGCCCATCAGCGGGGACTGGTGCACCGCGACATCAAGCCCGACAACATTCTGATCTCGCC
>DASSTY010000399.1:0-2259 GCA_035707585.1 Gemmatimonadales bacterium | reverse complement strand
AGTCGGACGAATCGTTGGTCGGGAGAAATTCGCCGGTCGCCGGATGCGCCAGCAGCCCTTGCACCACGGTGCGCGCCTGCCGGAACTGAACCGGCCCATACGGCACCGAGCGATTTTCCCCGCTCGGCGTCGGGAATCGATATTCAAAGGCGGCCACCTGCCCCTTGCACTGCTGCTCAGCGGCCGCGGCGTACAGCGCCGGCTGCAGCATGCGCCCGCCCTTCAGCGGGCCGTCAGTGCGCGCCGGTTCGTACCACCCCGGGCTCCCGGTCTTGTAGTCGATCACCCGAAGCTTCCGATCCTCCAGCCGGTCCACTCGATCGATCTTCCCGGTAATCCGGAGTTCGGCGCCATCGCTGAGCTGAAAGCTGGCGGGGTGGTCGCGCTTGAATTCAAGTTCGAATTTGATCCATTCACCGTCGTCCTCGCGGGCGCTCTCCAGAAAGACCAGAGCGGCCTGCCGCAACTGCGCGACCTCGGTGGCGAATACCGTTTCGCTGGGCGGCGGCACCTTGGCACGCCACTCCAGGATGATCTCATCGATGAGCTGGAGGATCCGGTCGCGCGCGGCTGCATCTGCCAGCTCTCCCTGCCGCCCCTTGTACTCCTTCCCGAACCTCTCAAACAACTTGTGCAACAGACTCCCGCGCTCAGTGGGATCGAGCCAGCGCTCGGGATCGTATTCCGGATCTTCGATCGGCCGGATATTGAGCCCATAGCTATAGAACCACGCCAGCGGGCATTTGGCCAGCAGTTCGAGCGACGTCGGCGAGATGGGATACCGCGAGCGCCGCGGATCGAACTCGCCGGCGGCAGCGGGAATGAGCCCGTGATACGGTGTGAGATCCTGATCGTCGTGATCGGCTTGCCGTGCCCGCATTCCGGCATCGAGCAGCGGAAACGCCTCGCGCACCGTCTCTTCACCATCCAGCAGCAGCGCGCCGTCGGCCAACGCGGCGAGCCAGGCCTCTCGCGGACCCAACGCATCTCCCGCTGCGGCTGGCACGGGACAGGCTGGCGCGCCGAGCGCCTCGTCGAGATTGCTGTAGGTGAGCGACGGGTCGCCTTTGATGAGCCGATACACCTGCAGCAGCAGATGAGCCGGCCCCACCGGGCGATCTTCGCCGTTTCCTCCGGTTGCGTACGACAGCGTCACCCGGCCGCGGAGCCGAGCCAGCGAACGTGCGATCATCCAGGCGCGTTCATCCCGCGCCATTGCAGTGGTCGGCAGTCCATCCGAAGCGATCACTTCGCGCGCCGCATCGTTGATGATCGCATTCTGGACGCGGGCGCCGGCAACCCGATCGGCATCGAGCCCCAGCACGAAGACGCGCCGCCGCCCGGTGGTACCGGCGTGCTTCAGATCGGTAAGATGCAGCCGGCCGCCGGCACTGCTCCACGGCTTGGCATCGTCGCCCATCTGAGTCCAGGCCCGCAGATCGGCCAAGCCGTCGCGGAGCTGTGCCAACGCGGTGCTGAAGCTGGTCGCCGGCTCGTCGGAGTCGGCCATTTCATCGAGACGCGACCGGAGCCGGCCCATCGTCAGCGGTTCGGCGGCGCCATGCACCGGAACGAGATCGAGATATGCCAGCGTCGCCCGCGCCAGGATCGGCGCGCTCAGCACCACCGGATCGGCGCTGCCGCGCTCCGGCACTGCGGGAGTGATGCGAAGGAGCTGTCCCAGCAGGTTACTCAGCTCATCCGCCGCGCGGCTGCGCACCTGCAGCCGCGCTGCGTAGGCCTCGTCGGTCTCGTCTTCGCGGCGGTGCGGCCGGGTACTGAAGCGGGAGTCACCCAGTTCTTCCAGCGCCGCCTCATAGCGGCTCCGCCCCCACCCAATGCCGAGCGAACGAAGCAGCCGCGCCAATCTGGTGCCGGGGAGTTGTCCTTCGGGGGCGATCAGGTCGCCCGCTTCGAGTGCTTCGCGCGGCACATCGGCCGGCAAGCCATCGCCGATCCAGGCGAACCACCGCTGCAGCGCGCGCCCGAGCCGAGTGCGGGCGAAGGGAATGCCGTAGAGCGACGAGTGGGGGATGTCGAGACGGCCGCAGACGGCATCGAGCGCGATGCCGTAGGTATCGGTGTCGCTCGCTGCAAACTCGATTTCATCCCACCGAAGTCCTTCGCGCAGCGCCATCCGGAGCGCCTCACGAATTTCATCGCTCGGCGTCGCCGCGCGGAAGAGATCCAGCTCAACCGCCTCGGTGGCGATAGTGCCGTCCGCCTGGTGCGGCAGCAGCGCGGCGGGGTCGGAAAGAA
>DASSTY010000398.1:0-5568 GCA_035707585.1 Gemmatimonadales bacterium | reverse complement strand
CGCCCCGAGCGCGCGGGCTGCCTGAACATACTCGGCATCGCGCAGCACCAGCACCTGGCTGCGAACCAGCCGCGCCATTCCCGCCCACCCAACGATGCCGATCACCACGAAGACGATCGGCAGCGAGGGCTTGATCGCTGCCGCCACCGCGATGAGCAGCAGCAGGGTGGGGAACGCCAGCGTGATATCGGCCAGGCGCATGATCAGCGCGTCCACCCAGCGCCCGTAGTAGCCGGACAGCACGCCGAGGAGGACACCCAGCGTCACAGCGACACTCTGCGATATGACACCGACCGCCACCGAGATCCGGGCCCCGTACAGCACCCGGCTGAACACATCCCGCCCCTGGGTGTCGGTGCCCAGGATGTAGCTTCCACCGGGATGCAGGAGATACGCGTTGCGGAGGTCGCCCCGATAGGGATCATGCGGCGCAATCCACGGCGCCAGGATCGCGGCAAGTACGACGATGAGCACCAGTACGATGCCGAACTGGAAGAGCCGGTCGCTGCGGAGGCGCTGGAACAACGGCGAAGCCGGCCGAGCGGCTTCCGACGGTATCGCCGCACGCGCACGGAACTTGCGGATTAGCGACGGCAAGAAGCGGGTATCCTTCCCACGATGAGCATGGCGATGAAATCCGACACGTCATTCACTCTGGTACTGAGCGGCGGTGGCCTCAAGGGACTGGCGCACATCGGCGTGCTGCGCGCGCTGGAGGAGCGGGGGCTCCGCCCGTCGCTGGTGGTGGGGTCCAGCATGGGGTCGATGATCGCCGCCGCCTGGGCCTCGGGCATGTCGGTGGACGAAATGACCGTCCGCGCACTGGAAGTTCGCCGCCGCGACGTCTTCCAGGTGGCCCACGTCGACATGGCACTGCGCCGAATGAAAGCGCCCGCGGTATACCGGCCCGAGCCGCTCGAGCGGCTGATCGATTCACTGGTTGGCAATCGCACCTTCCTCGAACTACATCGCACTCTACTGGTCAATACGGTAGATCTCAATTCCGGCATGCAGGTGCTCTGGGGTCTGCCCGGCCTGCGCGATGTCCGGGTGGCCGACGCGGTGTTTGCCTCCTGCGCGCTCCCCGGCATCTTCCCGCCGAAACAGATCGGCGAGCGGTTCTACGTGGACGGCGCGGTCACCGCCAATCTCCCGGTCCGGATCGCCGCCGCGGTGGGCCGCGGGCCGCTCATCGCCGTCAACGTGGCCGCCACCAGCGTCTACCGCGCCGACGTGGAAACCCAGGGATTCGCGGCGATCTACATCCGCGGACTCGAAATCGTGATGCAGGTACAGATCGCCAATCAGCTCCGCAACTGGGATGGTCCGCCGGTGCTGCTGATCGAACCCGAGGTGGAGCAGATTTCGATGTTCGCGTTCCACCAGACCGCCGAGCTGATCCGAAAGGGCTACACCGCCACGTCCGAAGCACTCGATCTCTACGATGGCCAGCTCGAGCGAATCGAAAAAGGAATCCACCCTCGCCGGAACGTAGTGGTGCGGGTGAATCAGCGGCGCTGTGTCGGCTGCGGCCTCTGCATCGCGCGGGCACCCGACGTGTTCGAGCGGGATCCGTCGGGCACCGCGCGAGTGATCGCGCCCAATCAGGTCTGGTCGCCGCTCGACGGTTCGTACGTTCGGGAGTGCCCCACCCACGCGATCGAAGTGACCGAAGTTCCGATCGTCCGGAAACTCAGCGGCGAACCGCCGGCGGCGCACTCGATGGCCGAGTGAACTCCGCCGCGATGGCGCGGAGATCGGCGGTGACTCGCTCCCAGTTGAAATAGCTCTCCACCGCTGCGCGCCCCGCCCTCCCGAGCGCCTCGGCCAGTCCCGGCGTCGTGAGCACCTTCCGGATTGCCGCCGCGACATCTTCCGCGTTTTCCGAATCCACCAGCAGCCCTGTTTCACCTTCGCGCACCGCGTCGGGGATGCCGCCACTCCGGCCGCCGATCACCGGCACGCCGCAGGCCGAGGCTTCCGAGAGCGAAATACCGAATCCCTCCACCGATCCTTCGGTGCGGCGCGACGCGCCCAGATAGACATCGGCGACGTTGTAGAGCGCCGGCAGATCGGCATCGGGTACGCCGCTCAGAAAGCGCACCCGGTCGGCCACGCCGAGCTCCTGCGCCAGTGCTTCGAACTGGGCGCGGCGTTTCCCCGACCCGACCACGAGATAACGCACGTCCGGCAACTCGGCGAGCTCTGCTATCGCCCGGATTCCGGTGTCTACTCCCTTGTGCGCCATGAGCCGCGCCACGGTCAGCACCCAGCGCCCCTCCGGCAACTGGTACCGCCGCATGACCTCGGACGGATCGATGCCGGGATGGAAGAATTCCGGGTCGGTTCCCAGCGGTACGATCCGCAGCCGGGCCGGATCAGCGGCCAGTTCAAGCTCGTGCAGCACCGATTCCGCAAGGTCCCGGGTGTAACTGCTGATCGCCACGATGACCGAAGTCGAGCCGAGGAGCGCTTTGGCAGCTCGCGCCTTGAGCGCCGAGCGATGGATCTGATGCTGAAGGTTGAGGAGATCGCCGCCGTAGACGATCACGCCGTAGGGAATGCCCTGGCGCTCCCAGATCCATCGGGCCGGGTATCCGGCCGGCTTCAGATTGCCGCACCAGATGAATTCGGGGTGATACTGCCGGGCCAGGAGTGAGGCGCGGCGAGACCACCGCAGGAGCCCTGGCACCGTTCGGAGCCGGCCCGAGGGAACCGGGACGCGGTCTACCACATAGTGCGCGTCCGGCGGCTGCGGAGTTGCCTCGTCCATCTCGCCGGTGGAGACCACCAGCGAATCGGCGGGGTAATGGCGCGCCAGTTGTCCCATGTAGCGCGAGATTCCCCCGCCCATCGGCGGGAAATCGTAGCTCAGCAGCAGGTGTGTGGGCATTGCAGGCAATTTCACCCGATCGGGCGGCTGGCGCCAACTTCGGCCAGAACGTCGCGATAGAGCTGAGCGGTGCGCTCGACGGTGTGGTCCAGCGAGAAGCGCTCCCGCGCGGTCCGCCGTGCGGCGGCGCCGAGCCGCTCGCGCAGGGCGGGATCAGCGATCAGGCGCTCGATGGCGGCGGCCCAGGCGGCGGGATCGGCCGGCGGAACCAGGAGCCCGTCGGATTCCGGGGTGATCATCTCGAGGTTGCCGGTCGCCCCTGAGGCTATCACCGGACGGCCCAGCGCCATCGCCTCGAGCAGCGACTGCGAAAAGCCTTCCATCCGGGACGGCAGCAGCACCAGATCGAGCAGGTCGTAGAGCGGGCGCACGTCGGGAGTGAACGGGAGCAGCTTCACCTGATGTCGCTGTGGCACCTGGGCGGCGAGCGGCTCGAGCGAGCTCCCCGCCGGCACGCCAACGATCACCAGCGCCACCGGCGTCGCCACCCGATCCAGCGCGCGCAGCACCACCTCCTGATCCTTGAGTCGCGCCACGATACCGAGCGTGGGCCGGTCGGCTCGCCAGCCAATTTGATGACGCCAGCTGGCGAGTTCTTCCGGCGACACCGGCCGATCGATTCGCGCGGTGATGAGTCCGTTGTGAATCACCGCCACCCGATTCCGCGGAGTGCCCCGCGCCGCGAGTGCGTCGGCGACGGCCTGGCTCACTGCCACGACCCGCGCGGCCACCCGGCTCGCCAGCCAGTTCTCCAGGAAGAACGTCCGCGGCATCTGCCGCCGGGTGACGATGAGCGGCACCCACAGCCGTCGGGTGAGGCCGAGCCAGGTCAGCGCTTCGCGGTCGCGGGCGCTCTGCGAATTGATGAGATCCACCGGATAGCGCGCCAGCAGCGCCGCGATTGCCGCCGCGTTCTGACGGCGCTGGTGCGGCCGCAACGCGAGCGGATGCACTTCGAGGTTGGCGGCGCGGGCCTCCGCCTCGACGGCCGAGTCTGGTGGGCAGACGAAGCGCACAGCGAGGCCGCGCCGAGCCAGGCCGATGCTCAGATGGAGCGTGGAAAAGACCGAGCCGGCACCGCCGCCCTGGTGGAGGATCTCCATCACGGTCATCGTCATAGCGCTGGCCGCGGTTCGGGCCGCCCGATTAACATCCGGCGACGCAAATCACCTTTCAACGAACGGCCTCCGTGCGATTGGCGATCGTAGGCGCCGGCGGCGCCCGCAAAACCGAAACGGCGATAGCCCGCGCCGCCGCTCATCTGGGGCTCGAGGTCTATCAGGCCGATGTGGCGCGCCGGAAGCGCCGATGGGGCCGCTGGGGCACCCGCCTGCTGGCGCGACGACTGATGGCGTTCGATCCCGATTTCGTGCTCGTGACGCGGCATGCCATCGGGCTCGGTGCCGACGCGGTGGAACGACTGGTGCGCGGGCGCCAGAGCGCGTTCTGGTATTTCGATCTTCAGCTGACCGAGCGAGTGATCGAGTTGGGCCGGCTGGCCGGCGCGACCTATCTCACCTGTGCGCCGCTCCGGGAGGCCGCCACGGCCGCCGGCATGGGGAACGTGCGGTTCATGCCCCAGGCAATGGACCCGTGGTACGACTACGCGGCGGATTCGGCGCCCGCGTCGTATCGGTGCGATTTCAGCTTCGTCGGATCGGGTCAGTATCCCGACCGCCACAATCTGCTCAGGGCCATCGCTCAGGTTGGCAAGCTGCAGATCCGCGGCTCCGGCTGGCACAACGCTCCCACCGACCTGCCAGTGGTTGGCGGCCCGGTGTACGGCCGAGCCTTTACGCGAGTGGTTCACGGCGCTTCGATATCGCTCGGCGCCAGTGCCTTTCGGGAACAGCAGGATGAACTCGCCTCCGCGTCGAACCGGATGTGGAAGATTCTGGGTTGCGGCGGCTTTTACCTGGGCGCCTGGGCGCCGGGCATCGAACAGTTTGCCCGAAGCGGCGAGCATTGCATCTGGTATCACGATATAGACGAAGCGGTGCAGCTCGCGAAACAGTACCTTGGCCGCCCCGATGAGCGCGCCAGGATCGCCGCCGCGGGGCGGCAGCATGCGCTGGCAGAGCACACCTACGCCCACCGGCTCAAACTCATTCTGGCCGGCCGGGAGTACCCGATCCGCTGAATCGGCGGTCACACGATTCGATAGTTGCGAAATTCGAAGACGCGAGCGCCGGTCAGCCGCTCGATCCAGTCCGAGATCACATAGCGAACGAATGATGGATGAAAGCGCCGCGGCCCAACCCGCCCGGCGGCCTCGGCGCTTCGCGCGCTGATCCACTCGCGGGCTGCTGCGGGGTGCGTTCCGTGAAAGGGGCGAATTCCCGGAATCCACGGCAGCAGCGGCTCCGATTCATCCTGGTCGCGCCAGGGATACAGCGTCCGGTTGAGTGCCCGCTTTTCGCGAAGCGCCGTGCTGGGGCGAGCCCAGCCGTAGTGAAACATCTCCGCGCCGGTGAGCCGGGCGCGGATCCGCCGATGCTCCGGACCGACTCTGAAGCCCTGTGCGCCCTGGTACGGCCGGATGTCGAGTGCCGGATCGAGCCGGACTGCGCGAACCTCGCGGCGATACCACCGGCGATGCGTCGCAACCGAGCCGAAGCCGCCGTAAAAGTGGAGATAGCGAACCAGCAACCCTTCGATTTCAGGGTCGGCGTCGG
>DASSTY010000397.1:0-4976 GCA_035707585.1 Gemmatimonadales bacterium | reverse complement strand
AGGCCGGTGATGACGCGCCCGAAGAAATCGAAGAAGGCGCGCCCCGGCCCGGTCTTGAGCACGATCAATCCGAAAACGAACTGAATCGCCAGCCCGCTCAGTACCAGCCGCCAGTTGATCTTTTTTCGGTCGTAGGAGATCAGCACCGCGATACCGATCATGGTGATGATGCCGAGCACGCCTACCAGTCGAGACCACAGAGGGGTGTGCAGCCCGGCATGCGCCTGCGCCACCTGCTCGGCGGCGCTCTGGAGCAGCAACAGGCCGGTCATCGGAGACCGGCCAGTTCGTCCTGCACCCGGGCCACCATCGCCTGGCGCTCCGGCCAGGGGAGGAATGCATGCGCAAACCCGTCGAGAATCATCCTATCGATCTCCTCTCGGGTAAACCCGAGCTCGGTGTGGGCCAGCCAGTACTCATCGGTAAGGGTGACGCCGCTGATCAGCCAGCTATCGGTCGAAAGGGTGACCGGGATTCCGGCGTCGAAGTAACTCCGCACCGGATGGGCCGACGCGCGCGGCACCGCGTGGGTTTGCAGGTTGCTGGTGATGTTGGCTTCGATCAGAATCCGGCGGTCGCGAATGTACTCGAGCAGCACCGGATCTTCGAAGAGCCGAGTGCCGTGGCCGATCCGGTTCGCGTGGCAGCAATGCACCGCTTCGGCAATCGAGTCCGCCCCCGCCGCCTCGCCGGCATGCACCGTGATTCCAAGGCACCCGGTCGCGGCGATGTCGAACGCCTCGCGATGCACCGCCGGCGGCCGCCCCGCTTCGCCGCCGGCCAGGTCGAACGCCACCACGCCGCGATCCCGCGCTGCCACGGAGTGCCGGGCGATTTCAGCCGACACACTCGGATCGTAGTGCCGCAGCGAACAGTTGATCACCCGGCTCGGAATTCCAAAGTCCGCTTCACCCCGCGCCAGCCCGCGGAGCTCGGCGTCGATCACCTGATCCATGGTGAGCCCGCCACGGGTGCTCAGCCGCGGGCAGTAGCGGATTTCCAGATAGCGATAATTGTCGCGGGCGGCGTCTTCGATCATCTCGTACGCTACCCGCTCGATCGCTTCGGGATCCTGCAGCAGCGCGATGGTCAGGTCAAAGCGATGGAGATACTCCTCGAGATTGGCGACGTGATCGGCCACCATGAACCGCGCCAGCGTATCGGCGTCGTAGCTGGGCAGCTCCACCCCGGCCCGGCGCGCCAGCTCAACCATGGTAGCGGGGCGAAGCGATCCGTCCAGGTGCACGTGCAGCTCCGCCTTGGGGAGCCGCGCGATCAGTTCACGCGTCAGCATCGTCGTCGTCCTGATCGGCGAGCCCCTGGCCCAAACCCCGCCGTGCCGGCATGACGATCCGGAGAATCGCGCCGCTTTCGAGCGGTGATCCCGGATCGAGCTCGATCCCGCGTCCATCGGTGATGTAGGCGGTGCCGGCTCTGATCCGCGCCGCCAGAATGCCATCGGCGCCATCCACCGCATCCAACGCGGTGGCGCCGCCGGCAACGGTCACCGCCTGGCCATCCACGAAGACAATGAGGGTGCCGGTCATCGCTCGGTCCTCACGAACCGCGCTGAGTCGGGAACCTCAACCGGCTGCGGCAGCCGTTGGAGATAGGTTGCGACGGCATCTACATCCATGATTCCAGTGTGCTCCAGGGAAAGCCCCGACAGCGCGTCAAAGCCGCTGCCGCCGGTAGCGACGAAATCGGGAAGAGCCAGCGTGTACTGGTGAGAAGACGACACCGGGGCGCCGCGGCCGCCGGTGAGGCGCAGTTCGCGAATCCGCGCGCCGGCTGGACGATGGGGGTCATACCGCACGGTCAGTCCGGCGATGTGGACTTCGGGATCGGCCGCCCGGGTATCGAGCGCCTGTTCCATGACCGCCTTGAGCTGGGCACCGGTGAGATGCACCCGGACAACTTCGTTCTGGAAGGGCTGAACCCGGAACAGCTCTTCGTAGCTCACCGGGCCGGCGTCGAGACTGGCGCGGATCCCGCCGTTGTTGATCAGCCCCACATCGGCCCGCGCCGCGTTGCGGTACGCATCGGCAATCATGTTGCCGAGAGCGTACTGGTCTCCCTGGCGCGCCAGGGGGAACTTGAGCCGCGCGATGACGCGAGCGCCCATTGAATCGCTGGCCTGGCGCGCCCTCGCAACGATGGCGGTGATCGTGGAATCGGGTGTGACCTGATCGGCCCAGGCGGTGTCGAGCGCGGTGCGGATTTCTCGGCGCCCATCAACCGTCCGCACCAGGTCCGCCAATCCGACGCCCAGCCCCGAGCTGCCCGCCTCGATCATCGGAATCCCCGACGCGTTCATCACGATCGGACGATGGGTGTGGCCGGCAATGATCAGATCTACCGCGCCGGGGCCGAGCTCGCGGGCGAGGTCGAGAATTTCACCCTGACATGACTGCCGCTCACAGATGGCACCGGCGTGCGCCAGCAGGATCACCATGTCCGGATGCTGAGCGCGGAGATCGGCCAGCGGCTGCCGCAGCGCATCGGCGCCGCTCTCGAACCGGTAGCCCGCCAGGTTGGCCGCCTTCACCATCGTCTTGGTCCGATCGCTGACATAGCCGATGACGCCGATGCGGAGCCCGCCCCGCTGAAGGATCGTGTACGGCACCGCCCAATCGGGGCGGCGACCGTTCGTGGAGTCCACCAGATTGGCCACCAGCCACGGATAATGCGACTCGCTCATCCGGGCGCGGAGGGTGTCGATGGTCCAGTCGAATTCGTGATTTCCGATCACCGCGGCGGACAGCCCCAGCCGGTTGAGCGCTTCGATGGTCGGCTTGCCATGCGAGAGGTTGGAAATCAGGGTGCCCTGCATCTCGTCACCGCCGTCGAGACGAATCGTGGGGCAGTGACACTGCGCCGCCAGCGAATCCATCGTGGCGTCGAGCACCGCCACTCCGCCCACTTCGCGGTGGGAATTCCCCAGCGGATGCGGCTCCAGCGCGCCGTGCAGGTCGGTAGTCGCGAGCACACGGAGGAGGGTCGTGTCCTTCGGCTCCGGCTTGGGCGGTGTGGGTTTTCCGCCAAAGAGAACGCGCACTTCATCCGCCGCCCAGTCCGGCGCGATCTTCCAGTTGTTCTCGGCAAAGGCACGCGGGTCGAGGCGGCCGCGGCGGCGAATGGCATCTACCAGCAGGTCGCGAATGTTCTCGCTCTGGTCGTACACCACCGGCGCGCCCTTCAGCATGTCGTACCCACCGCCGCCGGCCTGCCGGTAGTTGTTGATCGCCAGCGTGAACGTATCGGTCGGTGCCACAGCGCGGCCGCCCACCGAGAGCCCGCGAATCCGGTCGCCAACGGGCCGGCTCAGATCGATTTCGTAACGCGCGCCGCTCACGATGTCGTAGTTGTAGCCGGGAATGCTGTCGTTGATGGCGACGTGACCCAACCGATCCAGCCGGTAGTAGCGGGCGCTCTGTTCCAGATAGGCCTTGAGCTGCGCCCCCGAAATCCGGATCGCCTTCAGCGTGTTCTCATAGGGGTAAACCGCCGACACTTCGGCCAGCGTAATGGCGCCCGAATCGAACCCGGCGCGCAGGTTGAAGGCCGACACCGCCGCCAACTGGGCGCCGGTCACCTCCCGCTCCACCGCTGCCACGAAGCCGAGCAGCGGTGTGGCTTCCGCGCGAGCCAGTTGGCCCGGCATGTCGCCCAGTGCGGTGCCGAGCGGCTGATGGACGTAGGCGCGGACGATGGAGTCGGCCCAGGCCAGGCGCTTTACCAACCGAGAATCGGGCTGCACGGTTGCGAGCTGGACCAGATCGGTGCGGATCCGCACCGGCTTCCATTTGCCGCCCTGCTCCACCAGATCGATGTGACTGACCGTGAGACTCTGCGCGAAGTTCTTCGGTTGAACGAAGTGGACTCCGTTGACTACCGAATCGCGCATCTCACGGTGTGAATGCCCCACCACCACCAGGTCCGGTCGCACCGGCAACGTGGCCAGATCGGTGGCCACGTTTTCCGCACCGACGCCGGTGGTATCGTAGGACGAGGGAGAATCGAGCCCGCTGTGGATCAGCACCAGGGAAAGGTCGGCCTGGCTCCGCATGGCAGGGAGAATTTTGGCGGCCTCGGCCGGGATCCGCGCCACCCGCAGGCGCCCGCGCACGTTCTCGTGATCCCACACCATGACGCCCGGCGTGGTGAACCCCGCCACCGCGATGCGCACCGGCCCGCGCTTGAGCACCACGAACGGCGGGAGCGCCAGGGTGTCGGCCGGCTCGACGAAGATGTTGCCGCTCACCATCGGAAACGCGGCGCCGCTCATGGCTCGGCGCCAGGTGGCGAGCCCGAAGTTGAATTCGTGATTTCCCGGCGTGGCCGCGTCGTAGCCCACCAGGTTCATTGCTTCAAGGATCGGATTGGGATCGCGGGGAGCGACCCGGGCGAAGTAGGAGGCGAACGGGTTGCCCTGGATCAGGTCGCCGGCGTCGACCACCACCACCTGGCCGGGGTACCGGGCGCGGAGCGAATCGACCACGGCGGCCGCGCGCTCCAGCCCGCCGGGGAATGATTTATCGGCGGCGTAATCCCAGGCGGTGGCATGGCCGTGGATGTCCGTCGAGGCCACGACTACCAGATGGGTCGTGTCCTGCCAAGGCGCGGCGGCGACCGCCAACGCCAGCAAACTGGCCAGAAGCATGGCGGAATATCGGCGGTGGAGCGGGTTGGCGGTAGGGCCGGGGCGGGTCAGCGAAAGGCGTCGATCCCGATGAACAGCTCGCCATCGCCGAGGGCTGGTTGCCGCCGGTGAGATCGGCAAGTTCGCGGTGGAGCATGAGATACTCGGCGACGTAGCGCGGTCAGATAAGCGAGTCCTCCGCCCGTCCGCGCCAGGACTAGCTCGGGGGTGGGACGAACGTTATTACTAATCGCCGATAGGCTGGAGCCGTACCTCGAACGGCGCCTCGCTCGGGTAGGGCAGCGGATCGTGGGACAACCAGGGATCCGTGGTG
>DASSTY010000396.1:0-3876 GCA_035707585.1 Gemmatimonadales bacterium | reverse complement strand
ACCTCCGGGCCGAACCCAACGGTGACATTCTTGCACGGGTTCGCACCGGCATGCTGCTCGACAAGCTCTCCAGCAAGGGGAGCTGGGTGCAGGTGCGGCGCACCGGCTGGGTTTCCACCGCGGCACTCGCCGCTCCGCCTGCCGCCAAATCCAACCAGGCCGCCAAACCTGCGAAGCCCGCGGCCAAACCGGCTCAGCCGGCACCGGCAGCCGCTGCTCCAGCCGATTCCGACCCTCGCGAGCGGCTGGCGCTGACCCACGCCGCTCCCCTCCTGGCAACTCCCGACGGCGACACCACCGCAACGCTGCGGCCGGGGCTCACCGCTCGGCGCGTCGCCACCGCGGGAGACTGGGTCCGGGTGCAGTTCGATGGCTGGGTGCGGGCCGGTGATGTCCAGGCGTCTCCCGAAGGTGTGCTGCAGGGAGTCACTGCGGCTGAAGTCAGGGCCGAGCCCGACCGCTATGTGGGCCAGACCGTCGAATGGCACGTGCAGTACGTGTCGGTCCAGGTGGCCGACGAGCTCCGCCCGGAAATTCCCGCCGGCCAATCCTATATGCTGGCGCGCGGGCCGCTGCCCGAGAACGGCTTCGTCTACGTGATTCTGAACCGCAGCCAGGAAGACGCCGTCCGGGCCCTGCGGCCGCTGGCCCAACTGACGATCCGGGCGGTGGTGCGGGCGGCGCGCACCCGGTATCTCGCCACGCCGGTGGTAGATCTCGTCAGCTTCCAGGCCGACTCGGGCGGGTAACGCGGCGCCCGGTCGGGCGTTAAATTGAAGTATTCGCCCGGCAGGCCGGGGCGCCGACCCAGGATGGGGCTCGCGGAATGAACGATCTCCTCAAGCAGCGAATTCTCCGTGCGGTAGAAAATCTGAGCGACGAGCGCGGATACCAGATTCTGGACTACGTCGAGTTTCTGGAGAGCCGGTTTGCCGAACGGCAGCGGCCCACCGGAATCCTGGCGCGCATTACCGACACGGTGGAAGACACCATGCGGGCCGGCAAGCTGCCGATTCAGGCCATCAGCGGCACGATGGGCCTGATGGACGGCGCCGGCAAGCTGATGAAGGGACTGGCGGCGGCGGGCCAGGCGGTAGTAGAAGAAGCCGTCAAGGCCGCCGAAAGCACCACCGGCACCACCACGCCGGCGCGGCGCGACGATCAGCAGGGCACCGGCAGCTGAACGGCTGCCGGTTCGATCACTCCCAACCCGTTCTCACATGACCACTACTCTGGAGCCGGCGCCGTCCGCGGCGCCGCCGGAACAGGGATTCGTGCGCGGCATCGGGCCGCTCGCCGCCATTTCACTGGTGGTGGGCTCGATGATCGGGTCGGGAATCTTCCTGGTCTCCGCCGATATCAGCCGCCAGGTGACCGACCTGGGCCCCGGCGGGCTGATGCTGGTCTGGGCCGTTACCGGCGCCATGACGATGGCCGGGGCGCTTTCCTACATCGAGCTGGCGGCGATGATGCCCAAGGCGGGAGGCCAGTACGTCTTCCTGCGCGAAGGCCTCTCGCCGATTCTGGGCTTTCTGTACGGATGGACCCTCTTTGCCGTGATCCAGACCGGGACGATCGCCGCGGTGGCGATCGCCTTCGCCAAGTTCCTTGCCGTCTTCTTTCCCGCCCTGACCGACACGATCATCCTCTCGCTCGGCTCGCTCAGGCTGCCGGGCTCGCCCACGCCGATTCCGATCGGGGTGTCGCTGCAGCGGCTGGTGGCGATCGCGATGGTGCTCGGGCTTACCATCATCAACATTCGCGGCGTGCGGCTGGGAGCAGCGGTCCAGACGGTGTTCACGGTGGCCAAGGTGGGCGCGCTGATCGCTCTGATCGTCCTGGGGCTGCTGGTTTTCCGCCAGGCCGAGGCGGTGCACCTCAACTTCGGCAACTTCTGGGGCACCGGCCCGTGGACGCTGGCGGTGGTGCCGGTCGTCGCGGCGGCGATGGTGGGCTCGCTCTTTTCGAGCGATGCCTGGAACAACGTCACCTTTGCGGCGGCCGAGGTGCGCGACCCGACCCGGAACCTTCCGCGGGCGCTGGCGATCGGCACCGGGCTGGTGACGGTGCTCTATCTGCTGGCCAACCTCGCGTACCTCAGCGTGCTGCCGTTCCACGGAGCGCCCGACGGGGTTACCGCGGTGGCGCGCGGGATCCAGTACGCGTCGGCCGACCGGGTGGGCACCGCCGCGGTTGCGGTGATGCTGGGGAGCATTGGCGCCTCGCTGATGGCGCTGGCGATTCTGATTTCGGTGTTCGGCTGCAACAACGGACTGATTCTGGCGGGGCCCCGGGTCTATTACGCGATGTCGCGCGACGGGCTCTTCTTTGAGCGGGCCGGGCGGCTGCACTCGCGGTACCGGACGCCTGCCTTCGGGCTGGTGGCGCAGGCGGTCTGGACCAGCGCGCTCTGCCTGAGCGGCACCTACAATCAGCTGCTCGATTACGTGATGTTCGCGGTGCTGATCTTCTACTTTCTCACGATCCTGGCGCTGCTCCGGCTCCGGCGCACCCGGCCCGAGCTGGCCCGGCCGGTCAAGGCGGTGGGCTACCCGGTGGTTCAGCTCCTCTACATGGCCGCGCTGGCGGCGATCGTGGTGGTGCTGCTCATCCGGAAGCCGGAGTACACCATGCCGGGGCTGCTGATCGTGGCGCTCGGGGTGCCCGTGTATCTCATCTGGCGGCGGATTACCCGGCCCCAAAGCCAGGCGGCTACTTGATTTCACCCCGGCCGCGGCCTAAAGTACGAGATGCTATTGCACACTTCCGGCCTGCCGACCACGCCTCCCGGGCGTCGGCGGGCCTGTTGGTATCGGAACGGTTCGCCGGGCGGGGTGGTATGAGCCGAATCCGTCCTGAACCGGGGCTCACCTTCGACGACGTCCTCCTGGTGCCACGGCGCTCCAGCGTGCACCCCCGCGAGGTCTCGACTCACACGAAGTTCACCCGCACGATCCCGCTTCACATTCCGCTGGTTTCCGCCGCGATGGACACCGTCACCGAATCGGAGATGGCGATCGCGATGGCGCGCGCCGGCGGGATCGGGGTGATCCACAAGAACATGCCGCCCGATCGCCAGGCGGCCGAGGTAGACCGGGTCAAGCGCAGCGAGAGTGGGATGATCCTGAACCCGATCACCCTGGGGCCCGACCGCCCGGTGCGCGAGGCCAACGCGCTGATGCGGCGCTTCCGGATTTCGGGCGTGCCCATCGTAGATGGTCAGGGGCGTTTGCTCGGCATCATCACCAACCGCGATCTCCAGTTCGAGCACAACCTCGACCAGCCGCTGGGCGAAGCGATGACCAAGGAGAATCTGGTCACCGCCCCGGTCGGCACCGGTCTCGAGGAGGCCGAACGGATCCTGGCCCGTCACCGAATCGAGAAACTCCCCGTAGTGGATGCTGATGGTGTCCTCAAGGGTCTCATCACGATCAAGGACATCTTCAAGCGTCGAGAACATCCCGACGCCAACAAGGACCAGCACGGCCGGCTCCGCGTCGCGGCAGCGGTGGGCGGCACCCCCGATGCGCGGCACCGCGCCCGGCTGCTGGTCGATGCAGGAGTGGATGTCCTGGTCATCGATTCCGCCCACGGCCACAGCGCCGGAGTGCTGGAAACCGTATCTGTCCTGCGGGAGGCCTTTCCCGACGTGCAGCTGGTGGCGGGCAACGTGGCTACCTCGGAGGGCGCGGCCGAACTGGTGCGCCGCGGCGCCGATGCCGTCAAGGTCGGCATCGGCCCGGGCAGCATCTGCACCACCCGGGTCGTCACCGGGGTGGGCGTTCCCCAGATCACCGCGATCCTCGATGCCCTGGAAGGGGCCGGTGATACGCCGGTGATCGCCGATGGCGGCATCAAGTACTCGGGCGACATCGT
>DASSTY010000395.1:0-16612 GCA_035707585.1 Gemmatimonadales bacterium | reverse complement strand
CACCTTCCCCGCGCGGAAGGATGCCCGCTTCGGAATGTCGCTGGCTCAGCCGATGTACCTCGAGCTCTGGGAGCTGGGGCTGGGCGATCTCCGCGAACTGGGGCGGCCAGATGAAGAGCTGGAGAACTGGCTGGCTGCGCTCTATGCCACACCGGCGCCGGCTGCCTGGCCGTTCGAATCGTACCTGCACGAAGTGGGCGCGGAGGTGGTGGCGCGGACCAATCGGCGCCGTTCGGATCTTTCCTGGTGGTCGCTGCTTCGAATGCAGCCGGAAGAACATGGCAGCGCAACCGGGTGGCAGCCGCCCAGTGCGCTGCTCGAGCGTCAGGGACTCGCTGTTTTTCGCCGCGGCGATCGCTACGCCTCGCTCGAGTGCGGGCCGAGCGGCGGCGGGCATGGGCATCCCGACCGGCTCAACCTCACGCTGTTCAGCGACGGCGTATATTGGCTCCCCGACTTTGGCACCGGCTCGTACGTCTCGCGCGATCTCTTCTGGTACCGTTCGACCCTGGCGCACAATGCGCCGCTGCTCGACGGCAGGTCACAGGATCCGTCCGACGCTGAATGTGAGGCGTTCGACGTGGTGGGCGACTGGGCATGGGTGCAGGGCCGGTTCGGCCCCATCTCCCGGACCGGGATCACCGGTCCTGATTACCTGCTGGATCGCCTGGAATTCACCAGCGGAGAGGATCATCTGCTGGAGCTGCCGTGGCACCTCGCCGGGGAGGTGACGGTTGAGCCGGCGGGGACGTGGGTGCCGGACGAGCCGATCGGGCAGTTTGCCCACGATGTTGAACGGCTGGAGCGGAGCGACGGACCGCTTACGCTCACCGCGCGAGTGGGCGATGCCTCGCTTCGGCTCAGGGTGCTTTTCGATGGGGAGCTGCTCCGCGCCATTGCGCCCGGTGCGCCGGGCAGCGGCGAGCAAGGCGTGTTCTATCTGCTTCGCCTCCGCGGGCGCAATCTCAGAATCGTGACGGTGCTGGATGTTTCCGGAAGCGTTACCGATTTGGCGGTAAGTGGCGAGGAACTCGCGGTGACCACCACGAGTGGAATTGATCGCCACCTCCTTGCCGGAGAAGGGTGGAACGTTGAGCACGGGGGTCAGACGATCCAGCTGCGCGGTACGCGGACCGCTCGCCCCGACTTCGAACCGTTCGTAACGGCAATCCGGCCGCTGGAAACCAAGGGGCAGGCGCCCTGGATTCCCGAAGCGCCGGCGCTCGACGGTACGCTCGACGGATTCAACGTGACGTCACCGCTGCTGCTCGACCACGAGGATCAGTATCGCCGGAGCGAAGAGCCGTACACCGGGCCGGACGAGTTTTCCGCCACGGCGTGGGCCAACTGGCACGGTGACTCGCTGTACCTGGCCATCGAAGTTTCCAAACCTGATGTGGTGTTCCGTTCGGGCAGCGCGGCGCCACTCCTGCTCGACAACGAACCGGACGACATCCACAGCGACGGGCTCCAGGTGTATCTCCAGCCGGCCGATGGACCGGCACTCGGCTACCTGATCGTTCCAGAGGAAGGGGGCGGGCTGCGGGTGCGCGCCGTCAGCGACAGCGCTGCCGATGCCAGCCAGGTAACCGGCGCGTGGCAGGAAACCGAGCAGGGGTACCGCGTCACCATCAGCCTGCCGTTGATCGAGCCGCCGGTTGGTCACGGCGCGCACATGGTCGGGTTCGATCTGATCGTGAACGAAATGCTGCCCGATCGCCAGCGCCGGTCCGGCCAGCTGGTCTGGAGCGGCGGCGGCGGCTGGGTCTGGCTCCGCGGCGATCGTCAGGCCCCGGATCAGTTCGGGCAGCTGGAGCTGGTGTGAACGAACGGATCCCCGGCCTCACTTCGACCGGCAGCAAGCGCCCCGCGGCCCTCTTCGGCTCGGCATCGGCACCGGACCTGCCACATCACCTGGCGCGCTCCGAAGGCTGCCGGGTCTGGGATGCGTCGGGGCGAGAATATCTCGACTGGATCATGGCGCTGGGTGCAGTCGCACTCGGCTACGGTCATCCGGAGGTCGTTGCTGCGGCGTCGGAGGCGGCGGCGCGCGGCGTGGTCGGTCCCCTGCCACCGGTGCTGGAAGAAGAAGTCGCCGAGCTGCTCGCGCGGCATCTGCCTGGGGTGGAACGAGTCCGCTTTCTCAAGACCGGCGCCGAGGCGATGGCCGCGGCGGTCCGGCTGGCCCGGGTCCATACCGGCCGTGAGCGCGTTCTGGGTTGCGGCTATCATGGCTGGCTCGACTGGTGCCACCGCGAGGAACCGGGAATTCCCGCCGCCACCGGCGCGCTGTTCGGCGAACTTCCGTTCAACGACGCAGAGCGGTCCCGCGATATCATTCGCGTCGCGGGAGATTCTCTGGCCGCGGTAGTGTTCGAACCAGTCATCCTGGCGCCGCCCGATCGCGAGTGGCTCACGGTGCTCCGCGACGAATCGCAGCGGGTCGGCGCGGTGCTTGTCGCCGACGAAATCAAGACCGCCGGCCGGCTCGGCCTCTCCGGCGCCGCCGGGCAGTTTGGGTTTCAAGCCGATCTCACCGTCGTCGCCAAGGCAATCGCGAACGGATTCCCACTGGCGGCCGTCGGCGGGAGCGCCGCCGTAATGCAGAGCGCCGAGCGGACCTGGATTTCCTCCACGCTGGCGACCGAGAGCGTGGCGCTCGCGGCGGCGCGGGCCACTATCGAAGTGTTCGAGCGCGAATCGGTGGCGGAGCACCTCGATCTGATCGGCAGGCAACTACTGCATGGATTGAGCGAGCTGTCGGCCAGGTACCCCGCTGTCATCCAGGCGGTGCAGGGCATTCCGCAGATGTCAGCCTGCATCTGGGCCAGCGAAGAGATCGGATCCCGGGTGGCCGCGGAGTGTGCCCGGCGCCGGCTGCTGCTCAAGCGAACGCCCTACAACTTTCCCTCGCTGGCCCACCGGGAATCGGACGTGACCTGGACGCTCGAAGTCCTCTCCGACGTGGTCGCAACCATCGCGGAGGACTCGGCGTGCTGATCGACGTCCATGCGCATTTTCTGACGCCGGCTTCCCCCCGTTCCGACTGGCGCGTGCGAAACGCCAGCCGCCTGGCGGCGGGCGAGCGAGTCGGGATCACCTGGCACGTCGCGTCGGTGCTGGGAAGCTGGGGCCAGACTTCGCCGATCTATTTCATGTCCCCTGCCGATGCCACCGCCGGCAACGACGCGCTGCTGGAGCTTCAGCGCGAACATCCCGATCGCATCCGCGGGTACGTCGCGGTCAACCCCAATTACACCGACCACGCGCTGGGTGAAATCGATCGCGGGCTCGATGCCGGGATGATCGGGATTAAACTCGCCGCCAGCCGGCGGGCCGATGATGCGCTGCTCGATCCGATCGGCCGCCGCGCGCGCGAACGCGGGGTGCCGATCCTCCATCACATCTGGCAGCACCGACGGCGCGACTGGCCCGGCCAGGAGGCGTCCGACGCGGTGGAACTCGCCAGATTGGCGCGGCGCCACCCGGATGTCGTGTTCATCCTGGCGCACATCGCCGGCGGCGGCGACTGGCTGCATTCACTGCGGGAGCTCCCGTCGGTTCCCAACATCATGGTGGATCTCTCCGGCAGCGGCGTGGACGGCGGAATGCTGGAACGCTGTATCGAGGCGGTGGGAATCGAGCGACTGCTGTGGGGATGTGACCTTACCATCGGCACCGGATGGGCCAAGCTGCGCTACCTGGAACATCTTCTTGGACAGGACGAGCTGGATCAGATTCGCTGGCGCAACGCCGCGCGGATCTTTCCCGCCGGTTCTTTCCCGGGCGACTGACCGATGCGAATCGACGTCAATTCCTTCCTTGGTCCGTTCCCGTTTCGGCGAATCGAATCCACCACGCCCGAGCAGCTGCTCGCCGCGATGGATCGAACCGGAATCTCCGAGGCATGGGCCGCATGGCTCCCGGCGGTTCTCTGGCGCGACCCGATGGAAGGCAACGCCCTGCTGTATCAGATGGCGAGTGAGCGAATCCGACCGGTGCCGGCGATCCACCCGGGGCTTCCGGGATGGGAGAGCGATCTCGCCGACGCGGTGTCGCGGCAGGTGCCCGCCGTTCGCTGCGATCCGCTGTATTACGGCCTGGCGCCGACTGGCCGGGAAGTCGTTCGGCTGGCCGCTGCGTGTGGAGCGGCACAGGCGCCATTGCTCCTCTCGGTGAAGCTGGAAGACCTCCGGCAGCGGCACCCGCTCGATACCGCCGGCGACCTTCCCGCCGCCGCGGTGCGCCAGCTGATTCGCTCCGATTCCGCGCTGCGGCTGATCATCACCCAGGCAGATCGCGGTTTCATCGAGGAAGTCCACTTCGGCTCCACGCCCGACGAAGCCTCGCGGATCTGGTGGGATATCTCCTGGATCTGGGGGCCGCCGGAGGATCATCTGGCCACGCTGCTACGCACCGTCGGGCCGGAGCGATTCCTCTTCGGCACCGGACAACCGCTCCGATTGCCAGAAACGAGTGTGGCGAGACTCGATCTCCTGGACCTGGCACCGCGAGTCCGCAGTTTGATCGAATCGGATAACGCGCGGGCCCTGGCACCGGTGAAGCCGGCATGAACGCAGCGGCAATTCGCGACCGTCTTGCCTGGGGGCTGATCCCAGCGGTGCCGGTGCCGTTCCGGGGTACTTCGCTCGACACTGCGGCGCAGGAGAGCTACGCCGCCCGAATGGCGCAGCATCCGGTTGCTGGCGTTGCCGTGTGGGCCCACACCGGCCGCGGCCCCCACCTCTCCGCCGACCAGCGGCGTACAGTGCTCGAGTGCTGGCGCGAAGCACTGCCCGACGGGATCGTGGTAGCCGGCGCGCACGACATGACCACCGCAATCGAGGCCCGGCGCGGGCGAGCCGACGCTCTACTGGCCTTCCCGCAACGCGACCACCCCGTGGCCTACCACCGCCGCCTCAGTCGAGAACTTCCCACCATCGCGTTCTATCTCTACGAAGCTGCGGGCGGGGTACCGTACGACGACGAGACACTGCACCAGATTCTCGATCTTCCCGGCGTCATCGGGATCAAGGTGGCTACGCTGGACTCGGTGATGACCTTCCAGCGGATCGCCGCTCTCTTCCGCCGGCACCCCGACAAACTCCTGATTACCGGGGAAGACCGTTTTCTCGGTTACTCGATTCTGCTGGGGGCACGCGCTGCGCTGGTAAGGATGGGCGCCGCCTGCACTGCGCTTCAGCTTCGGCTGATCGAGGCGGCGCGAACCAGTGATTGGGCGCGATTCGTTGCGCTCTCGGCCGCCTGCGACCGGCTTGCGCAAGCCACCTTTGCGGAGCCGATGGAAGGTTATATCCGTCGGATGTTGTGGGCCGCTGCAGCGGAGGGCAATCTGCCTCCGGAAGCGTGCGACGACCCGTGGGGCCCGGCTCTTCCCGACAGCGAGCGGGCCATGGTGGCAAGCGCAGTGGCAGAGGTGTGCGGTGAATGATCAGTTGGCAGCCGATTGGGAACGGTTCCGCGACAACCCGCCTGACGATCCGGTTTCCTACATTCGCAGCAGGTATCGGATCGATCTTACCGCCCGCTATCTCGGTGTTTCGCTTCCCCATCCCATCGGCAAGGCGTCCGGCCAGCTCTCGCTCAGGCGTGATCAGCTCGAGACCGACGCCGCGGCAGGAATTGCACTGGTGATTCTCAAAACGGTGATCGCGCAGGACGCGGCCGGTCACCAGTCGATGAGCGCCTGGGCCATTCACGAAACCAGAATGAAAGTGGAACACCGAGCGGCTCGCGACGGGCGCGGCGGCTGGACGGTCACCTGGAAGGGGCGTGGATGGGACCGCACCTTCGAGGAGTACCTCCAGCTGGTGCGCGATGCGCGCGAACTCACCGGCGCAGGCGGGCCGCTGATCGTGCCATCAGTCAAGTATCATTTGCCTCGGGCGGGCGAGCCGTTCAACGAAGATGAATACAACTTCACCACCTCGCACCTGGCCGACGCCTGGGGCAGGGGCCCGCTGCTGGTGGAGAAGGACTTCTCTCCCACACTCGCCGGCGACCCTCGTTCCGACGAGCGCCGGCAGATCCTTCGCTGGCTCGAGGAAGTGCCCGGGCTGATTCGGCGCGCCGCACCCGATGGCTGCCGCGTCGCGCTCAAGCTGATGAACGCCACCTTCGACGACGAGTTTCAGCTCGCGATGCTGAAAGCGGGCTCGGGCGCCGACGCGCTGGTCGCCTTCAACCGGCTCTGGGATCCGGAACAGGGCGTGGCCGTCGGCGGCTGGGATCTGAGTGAGCGGAATCTCCGGGTCCTTCGGGCGGCGCAATCCGAGGGATTCCAATTGCCCCCGCTCACCGGTACCGGCAACATCAACTCCGGGCGCGTGATCATGGCGTACGCGCTGGCCGGCTGCGAGAGCGTTCAGCTCCACACCTTCTTCCAGCTTCCACTCGGCGAGTACGGCATCCGCAGCGGCTCACGGCCAACTCGCGCGCTGAACACGCTGCTCTTCGATCCGCGCGACGGACTCGTCGCCGTAATGCTGGAGCTGGAAGAACTCGGCGTGCTGACGCGCCACGGCGGCGAGCTGCGCTTTCTCGATACTGTGGGACTCGCGTCCCGCAACCTTGATGCGCCTCGCTTCGGTTGAACTCTATCGGCTGGCGCTGCCGCTGCTGGAGCCGTTCATCATTTCCGGCGGCTCCATGGAGGTGCGCCGCTCGCTGGTGGTGATCATCCGCGACGACGAAGGCCATGCCGGTTACGGTGAGGCGCCGCCGTTCGAGCTCCCGTTCTATTCGGAAGAGACGCTGGCGAGCGCGTTCGATCTCCTCCAGCGGGTACTGATCCCCCGTATCGAAGGCGCTGAGATCGGCTCGCCGGAAGAGATGCACGAGCGGCTCACCGACGGAATCCGGGGAAATCCGTTTGCCCGTGCGGCGCTCGAAACCGCGATGTGGGATCTCGAGGCGGCGCGCCGCGGCAGCGGAGTCGCCGCCCTGCTGGGCGAGCGACTGGGCGTCGCCCCGGCTTCATCGGTACCCTGCGGCGTAGCGCTCGGCATCCCTGCCGACCGCAGTCTCGCCACCCTGGAACGCTGGATCGCCGAGGCGATCGCGCGCGGGTATCGGCGGGTCAAGATCAAGGTGGCGCCGGGCTGGGACCTCGAGCCGGTTGCCGCCGCCCAACGCGCCCTCGGCGATTCGGGGCTACCACTCACGGTAGACGCCAACGGCGCCTATCGCTGGCCCGAACACGAAGCGGCGCTGCGGGGGCTCGATCAGTTCGGACTACTGTACATCGAACAGCCGCTGGCACCGGGCGAGCTGGTGGGGCACGCCTCGCTGAGCCGCGCGCTCGAGACGCCGATCTGCCTCGACGAAACTCTGCGCGACGCCTCCGCCGCCCGCCAAGTCGCCGAGCTCCAGGGCCCCAGGATCTGGAATCTCAAAGTTCATCGGGTAGGCGGCCTCACCGAAGCGCTCACGATCTACCGCATCGCCGAACAGTACGGCGCCGACCTCTGGGCCGGGACGATGCCGGAGTCTGGTATCGGTAGCCAGGCGGCGCTGGCGGCCGCTTCACTGCCACGATTCATCTACCCATCGGATCTGGAGCCGAGCACCCGCTGGTTTGGCCGCAACGTAGACGTGATCAAGCTGGTGATGGGCCCCGACGGGCGCATGCCAGTCTCGCGGCTGTCGGTCAGCCATCTGCTCGACAGGGGCCGCTTCGATCGATCCACCGAGCGCCTCAGGTAAAGCGGCTGGCCCGCTGAGTGGATGGTGCGTATCTTCGAACATGCCTTCCATCAGCCGCGGTGCCTTGCTGCTCGCCTTCCTGGCGGGCACCCCTGTTCCTGTTGCGGCGCAGCAGCGCGCGCACAACGATTCCACGCGGCTCGTCGTTCTGGTGGTGGTGGACCAGATGCGAGCCGACTACCTGAGCCGCTTTGCCAGCCAGTATACCGGCGGGCTGGGACGGCTGGTGCATGACGGCAGCGTTTTCCTTCATGGCCAGCAGGACCACGCCATCACGGAGACCGCGCCGGGGCATTCGACGCTGCTCTCCGGGCGGACGCCTTCGCACACCGGGATCGTCACCAACGCCCGCGGTGTGCCTGACGCCACCACGCACCTGGTCGGCTGGCCCGATGTAAGCGGCGCCTCGCCGCGGAATTTCAAGGGCACCGAGCTGTACGACTGGATGCTCGCTGCCGATTCCAATGCCCGAGTGCTCGGCGTTTCCCGCAAGGATCGCGGCGCGATTCTACCGGTGGGACGCGCCATCGCGCCGGTCTACTGGTACCACGACGGCGGGTTCACCACGAGCAGTTACTACGCCGACAGTCTTCCCGCCTGGGTGCAGCGGTTCAACAGCCAGAAGATTCTTACCCGGCTGGCGGGAACTTCGTGGCGCCTGCTCCTTCCCGACAGCGCCTACTCCGAGCCCGACAGCGAGCCGTTCGAAAACGGCGAACATGATGTCACCTTCCCGCACAAACTGCCGGCCGATACCGGCCGTCTGGCCGATGATCTGCCCGAATATCCGGTAATGGATTCGCTGACCCTGGCGTTTGCCTGGGACGGCGTAAAGGCGCTCCATCTGGGCAGCGGGCCCAGCACCGATCTGCTCACCGTGTCGCTCTCCACCACCGACGCCGTGGGCCACGCCTTTGGAGTCGACTCCCGCGAAATCCACGATCAGATGCTTCGGGTCGATCGCTGGCTGGGCCGGTTCCTCGATTCACTCGCAACGGTCGTCCCGCGCAATCGGATGATCCTGGTGCTCAGCGCCGATCATGGCGGAACGCCGATGCCCGAGTATGCCGCGAAGTATCGGCATCAGGCGGGCGGGCGGGTCTGGCTGGGCGATCTGGCACGACGGGTTGGCGGTGAACTGGGGCGGCGGTATCACACCGACTTCAATTTTCACTTTGAATCGGGATTGCTGAGCGCCGACACCGACGCGCTCCGGGCCCGCGGCATCGATGTCGACAGTCTGGCCGATGCGATGGCGGCCGAAGCACGCAATCAGCGCGGCGTCGCCCGGGTGTACACGCCGGCCACTCTGCGAGCGGCGCCAGCCAGCGAACGGGACGCCTGGCTCTGGCGGCGACTCATCCCGAAGGACTTCGGCTGGCTGATCGCCGCGTCGCCCGACGAGGGCTGGGTGTGGAGCACCAATCACCCCGTCGGCGAGCACGGCAGCACCCTCTCGTCCGACCTGACCGTGCCGATCGTCTTTCTCGGTGCCGGCATCCCGGCGCGGCATTGGGCCGACACGGTGAGCACCACCGATATCGCGCCCACCCTGGCCGCCATGCTCGGCATCAAGCCGACCGAACCAGTCGACGGTCAGGTGCTGAAGCAGGTAGTCCCGCCGCCTCAGCGGAAATGAGCCGGTACCCCGCGCTGCCCTGTTATCCCTGCCCGCATGCCTCGGCCTGCTGCGCCCATGGTGCAACGGTGAGCGACGAAGAGGCGGCCGCGATCACCGCAGCGGAGGGGAGCGGGCTGGTGTACCAGACCCGCTGGGGTGAGTGGCGCACCCGGGTAAAAAACCGTCGCTGTGTCTTTCTCCGCGACAATACCTGTTCGATTCACGCGCAACCGTACTACCCCGCCGTCTGTCGCGGCTTCCCCTGGACCGACGCGGAGACCGGCGGCCCCTACGAGTACGACCGGACGATCTGTCCCGAATTCCTGGCGCGCCCCGAGCTCGTCACGATCGACCGGCCCAACCGCTGAGGATCTGCTGATGCTGCGAAGTCTCGTGTCACTCACCCTCTTGTCGCTGGTCGCCATGCCCGCTGCCGCCCAGAACGCCACCCCCGATTCCGCCGCTGCGCTGGCCCACGCGCGCAAGCTGCTCCATTCGACGCTGCTCTGGGACGGCCACAACGATCTTCCGTGGGAGATCCGGACCAGCAGGGCCCATCCCCGCGACGTGGCCGCCTACGACTTGCGCCAGCACACCTCCGGCATGACCGATCTGCCGCGGCTCGCCGAGGGCGGGCTGAACGCGCAGTTCTGGTCGATTTACATCCCCGGCGAAATCAAGGACAGTGGATTCGCCCGAGTTCAGCTCGAGCAGTTCGACATCGCTCGGCGAATGATCGAGCGGTATCCCGACAAGCTGGAGCTGGCGCTCACCTCGGACGACGTGATGAAAGCCTACCATGATGGCAAGATTGCGTCGCTGCTCGGCATGGAAGGCGGCCAGGCGATCGAGAATTCGCTCGGCGCGCTCCGCTCCTATTACCGGCTCGGCGCGCGCTACATGACGCTGACCCACAACGTGACCCTCGACTGGGCCGACGCCGCCCTCGATACCGCGGCGCACGGGGGGCTCACCCCGTTTGGCCGCGAGGTGGTGCGCGAGATGAACCGGCTGGGAATGCTGGTAGATCTGGCGCACGTTTCACCCGGGACGATGAGTGATGCGCTCGACGTCTCCGAGGCCCCGGTGATGTTCTCGCACTCGTCGGCACGGGCCATTACCGACGTTCCCCGTAACGTGCCCGATTCGATCCTGGCGCGGCTCAGGAAAAACGGCGGGATCGTGATGATCACCTTCGTGCCCGATTTCGTTTCGCAGGCGCGGGCCGATTCAACGGCCAAATGGACCGCCGAATTCAAGGCCTCGTCCGCCGGGGTTACCGATCCGGCTGAGCTGCGCCGGATGCGGCGGGAGTTCTGGTCCACCCGCCGGGACCGTCTCCCTCAGGCCACCATCAAGGACGTGGCCGATCATGTGGAGCACGCGCGCGATGTGGCCGGGATCGATCATATCGGGCTGGGCGGCGACTTCGACGGCATCACCGACACCGTGGTGGGACTCGACGACGTGTCGAAGTATCCCTATCTCTTCGCCGAGCTGATCCGCCGCGGTTGGAGCGATGCCGATCTCAAGAAGCTGGCGGGCGAGAACATGCTTCGCGTCATGCGAGAAATGGAAGCGGTGGCGCATCGGCTCCAGCAGACGCGGGCGCCATCGACCGCAACCATCGGCCAGCTCGATCACGCCGAGCCGACCAGCTAAGCCGGCTCAGTCGAGGTTCCGCCGAAAGAAGAAGATGGCGGCGAACACCAGCGCGGTGGTGGCGAAGGCGAACCACTGGATCGCGTAGTTGAGGTGCGGCCCGTTGCTCAGCGGCTCCGGCTCCAGCCGGCGGGGCAGGGGCGGCAGCGCGCTGTCGGGTGCCTGCAGGATATAGACGCTCCGAATCGGATACGGAATCACGGTTCGGAGCGTCGCTGCGTCGAGCCGCCGGTAGGTGGTTTCGCCCCGCTGCGCGATCGGTTCGCCACCGGTGTGTCCCATCGCGAGTGCCAGTCCACGCACGGTGACGGTGCCCGGCTCGCGCATCGTGTCCGGCTTGGCGCTGAAGGCGTCGGGCGAGGGGACGAATCCCCGATCCACCAGCACCGCGGTGTCCCGGCCGGGAATCCGAAGCGGCGTCACGATCGCGACCCCCGGCTCCCCCTCGTGCGATTGCCCCCGCAGGATCAGGTCGTGATCGTGATCATACTGGCCGGTAGCCGACACGCGGCGGCCCGCCAGTTGGCTGTCGGGCGGCACCGCCGTGGAACCGGAAAGGTCGACCGGCGGCTGGCGGCGGGCGGCCAGCGCAATGGCGTTGGCCGCCCGGCGATGATGGAGGCGGCGGAGCTGCCAGAATCCGAGCTCCACACAGACAACAGCCACAATGACAAGGAGGATCGCGAGCGAGTAGCGTGAGCGTGGTGACATGGCGTCTGGGAGAGAGGACAACCGGCCCGCGAATCGAGCCGGATTCCGGAAGATAGGTCCAATCGGCCATTTCGGCCCGGGGCTTGCACTGGCGCCCCGCCAGCGGCAACTCGCCTCGACCCCTAGCCCGGAGTTCGCATGCGCGCCATTCGCCGTCTTCTCGCCGGTTTCGCCCTGCTTGCCGTGGCAGCGGCACCATCCAACGCCCAGCAACGTCCCGGCCTGGTCGAAGTGTCCGGTGGTGGCGGCCGTCATGGCTTCTGGCTGGGAGCCGGAATCGGCGCCGGCGGCGAACAGTTCGATCTGGCTGACGGGCTGGGCTACAGCGATGCGCTCTACAAGCCGGCCTTCTGGCTCCGCGGCGGCGGCACGCTGGGACAGCATTTCCGGCTCGGCGGGGAGATCTCCGCCTGGGTCAACGATCGCGACCGCGCCACCGAATCCGTCAGCAGCTTTCTCGCCATTGCGCAGTTCTATCCGTTCACGTCCACCGGACTGTACCTCAAGGGCGGCCTCGGTCTGGGCCGCAGCGCGGTGACGTTCGATGATGGCTTCGACACCGGCGATACCGGATTTGCCGGTGCGTTCGGCGCCGGTTGGGAGGTCCCGGTCGGAGCGCACTTTGCGATCGTTCCCGCCGTGGACTGGGTGGGCCAGAGCTTTGACCAGCGCGGCAGCGGGACAATCCACGAGCGAGTGGTGACTTACACACTCGGCGTGGTCTGGCAGCCGCACTGACCGGCCGGGCTGTGATGTCCGTCATATCCCGCTCACCCGATGGTCCCTAGGATGTCACCGGTTTCTTTGCTCAATCCCGGGAATCCGCCGGGACCAACCTGCACGGGGTGATACCTGATGCCAGCGATACGTCCGGGCGCCGGCCGTCCGATCGTGCTCTGTTCATTGGTGATGCTGACCGCCTGCGGCGGTGATCTCGCACTACCCGAGCAGCCGGGCACGCCGCCCGAGCAACTTTCCATTGCGCGGCTGGCGGGCGACAGCCAGGAGGGAATCGTCGGCCAGGCACTGCCAGCCGCAGTGAGCGTGCGGATCGTGGATACCCAGGGGCAGGCGGTGTCGGCCGCGCGGGTGGCATTCGTGCCGACCGACAGCGCGCCCGGCTCGGTCGTTCCCGACACCAGCTTCACCGACGGCGACGGCCGCGCTTCCGCGCGTTGGGTGCTGGGCCCCCATCCTGGCAAGCAGTCGCTCACTGCCAGCGTCGTAGGCGGCGCCACCGATGCGGCCGTCTCCTTCGTGGCAACCGCAGACCCGGGCCTGCCCGATCGGATCAAGGCGGCGTCGGGCGACGGGCAGCGCGGCCCGATCGGCCAGCCGCTTCCCGATTCGCTCGTCGTGCTGGTCACCGACCAGTTCGGCAACCCGGTGAGCGGTGTAGGGGTGGAGTGGCGGGTAGAAGGAGGCGGCGGAAGGGTCAGCGCCCGTGCTTCCACCACCGGTGCCGACGGGCTTGCCGCGGTACAGTGGACGCTCGGCGGCAACTTCTTTTCGCACCAGGAGGTCAGCGCCACAGTAGCGGGGCTGACGGGCTCACCGGTGATCTTCACCGCCTCGCTGGGCACCTGACGGCCGCTCTGCCGACCCGGGCAAATCGACCTCTCACCGACTATATTGGCGACGTGACCACCCACCGATCCGGAGTCTTTCAGAGCGTCCGCCGTGCCGCGGTCGCTGGCGCCGGCCTGCTCGCGCTGGCGCTCGGCGCCTGCGGCGGGAACGATATCGTCCTGCCCAGCGAAGGCGTAGCCGCAGCCATGACCGCGGTCCAGGGCGATAAACAGAGTGGCTCCGCCGGCTCGCCGCTGACCGATTCGCTGGTCGTCAAGGTGGTAGATACCAAGAGCCGGCCGGTGGGAGACCAGACCGTCGTCTTCCAGGTGCTGTCGGGTGGGGGCGAAGTCGTTCCCGACACTGCCATCACCGATGAGTCCGGCCTTGCCTCGACCCAGTGGGTGCTCGGCACCGCCGACGGCACCCAGAGCGTGCGGGCGCGCGCGGTAGGCAACGGAGCGGGCAGCAATGTCACTGTAACGTTCACCGCAACCGCTGGTGCTGCCGGGGCCAGCACGCTCGCGGCAGTCAAAGGCGATAAACAGACCGCCACCGCCGGATCACCGCTGCCCGATTCGCTGATCGTCAAGGTGACAGACCAGTTCGGCAATCCGGTTTCCGGAGTAGCGATCGACTGGACGCTGACTGGCGGCGGCACCGTCAGCGCGCCCACCGTGGAGACCGGTGCCGATGGCCAGGCCGGCATCGTGCGCACCCTGGGGCCCACCGCCGGCCAGCAGACCACCGTCGCCACCGCCACCGGGCTCACCGGATCGCCGGTGACATTCACCGCGACGGCTACGGTGGGCACCGCCGGCCGGCTCACTCTGGAGCGGGCGCCGTCCAGCAGCGGTCAGAGCGGCGTGCCGCTGGGCACCCAACCACAACTGCAGCTGCGCGACGCCAACGGCAACCCGGTAAGCCGTGCGGGCGTGGCGGTGCAGGCACAGATCGCAAGCGGCCCGGCCGGCTCATCGGTGTCAGGCGGCACGGCGGCCACCGATGCCACTGGCCTCGCCACGTTCACCGCGCTGGCAATCAATGGAGCTGCCGGAGACTACGTTCTCAACTTCTTCGGCAGCCAGTTGAGCGGCGTCAACAGCAGCCCCATCACCATCACCGCCGGGAGCGCCACCAAGCTGGCGGTACTCCAGGCACCTTCGGCTACCGCGGCCAGCGGCGAGCCGTTCGCCCAGCAGCCCAAGATCGAGCTGCGCGATGCCGCCGATAATCCGGTGCACCAGAGCGGCGTTCTGGTAACCGCGACCCTGCAGGGCGGCGGTGCCACCCTTTCGGGCGACAACACCCAGACCACCGACGCCAACGGCGTGGCGACGTTCACCGATCTGGAGCTGACCGGCCCCACCGGCACCAAGACCATTCTCTTCGGAGCCAACGGCGTGGCCGGTACGACGGCGCAGGTCACCCTCGGCGCCGGGTCGCCCAGCGTGTCGCAATCGAGCGTCGGCTATTCGGCGACTACGATCGCCGCGGGCGGCACCATCACCATCAACGTCACCGTCAAGGATGCCAGCGGCAATCCGATCGCGGGCGCGGCGGTTGGGGTGAATTCAAGCGGTACCGGCAACACCACCGCCGGCGGGGTAACCGGTGCCGGCGGCACCGCCTCGGCCACCTTCTCGTCGACCGTGGCCGAAGGGAAGACCCTCACCGTCACCGCCAACGGGGTCACGCTCGATACGAAGAGCGTCACCGTAACTCCGGCGGCGGCGAGTGCCGCGCATTCTTCGCTCGCCGTCACGCCGCTTTCGATCGTGACCGGTCAGGAGGCGACGGCGACGGTGACGGTGCGCGATCAGTTCGACAACGCAGTGAGCGGAGTGGCGGTGACGCTCAACGTTTCGGCCGGCCTCACGGTGTCCGATCCTGCCGGGAGCTCCAACGGGAGCGGCATCGCCACCGGCAAGGTGAAGGCGAACGCGGCCGGCAACGGCACGGTAACGGCCACGGTCGGCGGCGGCACAACCTCGCCGCCAGTCTCCGTCAGTATCGCGCAGGCAGCCACCACTACGTCGGTGAGCGTCCCCGGCGGCGCGTCGGATGTGGGAGAGGCCGTCACCGTCAACTACAGCGTGAGTGTTTCATCCCCGGGGAGCGGCACGCCAGGCGGTACGGTCACGGTTACCGGCGGCAGTCAGACCTGCTCCGGTGCGGCGCCAAGCGGGTCATGCCAGCTCACCTTCAGCTCTGCCGGCACCAAGACCATTTCCGCGTCATACGGTGGCGACGCGAATTATCTCGCGAGCACCTCCTCGACTGTCGATCACACGGTCAACGCCGTGGCGACGACGACCACGGTAACGTCCAGCAAGACCACATCGGTGTTCGGTGAATCGGTGACCTTCACCGCCACCGTCAGCGCCGCCAGCGGGACGCCGGCCGGCACAGTCAACTTCAAGAGTGATGGGGCAGCGATCGGGAGCGGCACGCTCTCGAGCGGCTCGGTCAGCATTTCCGTATCAGACCTCGAAGTCGGCAGCCATACGATTACAGCGGACTACGCGCCAAGCGGCGGCGGGTTTACCGCCAGCACCGGCACGCTGTCGAGTGGCCAGACAGTCAGCAAGGCGAGCGTAAATGTCGTGATTGACAGCACCGTGCCCGACGCTCCGACCTCCGGCTCGCCGGTGACGGTCTACGTCAACGTCACCGCCGCCCCGCCGGGCGCGGGCACGCCGAGCGGCACCGTTGACGTGTCTGGTGGCGGGGCATCCTGCACTATCAGTCCTCTCGCGGGCGGGAAGGGGAGCTGCAGCTTCACTCCCGCGACGAGTGGCTCGCTCACCGCGACCTACAACGGTGATGACCACTTCAATACCGGAGCCAGTGCTCCGATATCGATCGCGAGCGCCGACGTTCCGACCATGACGACGCTGGCGGCGAACACCAATCCGGCCGTCTTCGGTGATCCGGTGGTGTTCACCGCGTCGGTCCGTCATGGATCCACCACAATAACCACCGGCTCGGTGCAGTTCAGTATCGACGGTACTGACAGCGGACCGCCGGTGCCGCTCCAGTCCGACGGCACAGCGGAGCATACCGCGACCCTTGCCGCCGGCCCCCACACCGTCAGGGCGGCATACGGTGGCGGGGGCGGCTTCGATCCAAGCGACGACAGCATTACGGAGAACATCCAGCAGGCCAGCACCACCACCGCAGTTACTCTCACACCCGACAACATCACCGACGGCCAGAGCTCTCATCTCACGGCCACCGTTGCCAGCTCGGTCACGGTCTCCGAAGGCGCGGTCCAGTTTCGCGACGGGGACAGCGATCTCGGCACACCCGTGACGGTGGCGG
>DASSTY010000394.1:0-3450 GCA_035707585.1 Gemmatimonadales bacterium | reverse complement strand
AACGCCGGCTTCGCACTGGGCGTGGTATCCAACAGCGACGGCCGAGTGGCCGGTGCACTCGCCGCGGCGGGATTGATAGACTGCTTCGATGCCGTGATCGATTCGGCGCTGGCGGGCGTCGAAAAACCCGATCCGCGGATCTTTCTGACCGCGCTCGAAGCGCTGGGAGTCGCCCCGGCCGAGGCGTTGTACCTGGGCGATCTCCCCGACGTCGATATCGCCGGGGCCCGCTCGGCGGGACTGGCCGCGGTGATGATCGTACGGCGCGGCGCCGAAGCGCCGGCCGGTGTGCCTCTAGTCAATTCGGTCGCCGAACTGGCCGACCGGCTGATCGCGGCCGGCGCTGCCCCTGAATTGGAGACATGGATCCAGACCTGATGACAACCCAACCCAAAGCCACTCTTTCGCGGCCGATTCGCGTTCTGGTCGCCAAGCCCGGCCTCGATGGCCACGACCGCGGCGCCAAGGTCGTCGCTGCGGCGCTTCGCGATGCCGGGATGGAAGTGATCTACACCGGACTGCACCAGACGCCGGAGATGATCGCGACCGCGGCCATCCAGGAAGACGTCGATGTCGTGGGACTCTCGATTCTGTCCGGAGCCCACATGACGCTGTTCCCCCGGGTGCGGCAACTGCTCGACCAGGAAGGCCGCCAGGATATCCTCGTCACCGGCGGCGGCATCATTCCACGGGAAGACGCCGACGCGCTGCAGGAGCTGGGAATCGGCCGCCTCTTCGGACCGGGTACGCCCACGTCCGATCTGATCGAGTACATCGAAGAGTGGGCCGCCACCCACCTCCGGGATTGAGCATCGTGACCAACTCGGCCACCACGCCGGAGCGCGCGTCACGGCTCCGCACCCTCACCGATGAGTACCGCGCGCTGGCCGACCGCCTGCGGGAGGGAGGCGGCGCCAAGCGGGTCGCGCGGATGCACCAGCAGGGGAAGCTCTCGCCCCGTGAACGCGTTGCCGGTCTCCTCGATCCCGACGGCCCCTGGCTCGAGATCGGGTTGCTGATGGCGTACGATCAGTACGACGGCCAGGCGCCCGCCGCCGGCGTCATCACCGGCGTTGGCGTGATCGAGGGACGCGATGCGGTGGTGGTTGCCAACGACGCCACCGTCAAAGCCGGCTCCTGGTGGCCCGAGACGATCCGGAAAATTCTCCGCGCCCAGGAAATCGCCATGCGCGAGCGAATTCCCATCGTCTACCTGGTCGACAGCGCGGGGGTCAATCTGCCGTACCAGGGTGGGGTGTTCCCCGGCCAGTACGGCGCCGCCCGGATCTTCTACTACAACTCGCTGATGCGGCGCTATCTCAAGGTGCCGCAGATCAGCGCGGTAATGGGCAGCTGCATCGCCGGCGGCGCATACCTTCCCGCGCTTTCCGATGTGATCTTCATGGTCGAAGGCACCAGCTTCATGGGGCTGGGCGGCCCCAACCTGGTCAAAGGCGCCACCGGCCAGACCATCGATGCCGAGTCGCTGGGCGGCGCCCGGATGCACACCGAGGAGAGTGCGGTGGCGCACTATCGCGCGGACGACGACGCCGATTGTCTCCGGCGGATTCGGGAATATGTCGGCCGCCTTCCAGCCCGCGCGCCGACCACCACCACTCGGCGCGAACCGAAGCCGCCGGCGCAGCCGCCCGAGCTGCTCTACGATCTGCTGCCGCACGATCATCGCATGTCGTACGATATGCGCGAAGTGTTCGCCTGCCTGCTGGACGGCGGGGTGTTCGACGAATACCAGCCCGCGCTGGGCCAGGAAATGCTCTGCGGCCACGGGCACATCGCTGGCTGGCCGGTGGCGATCATTGCCAACTACCGCGGCCTCATCAAGGGCCGGAAGGGCAAGCCGCCGCGGTTCGGCGGAATCATCTACACCGAGAGCGCTCGCAAGGTCGGCTACTTCATCGAAACCGCCGACCGCGAAGGAATTCCGCTGCTGTTCATCCAGGATGTGAGCGGATTCATGGTGGGAGGCGAAGCGGAGGCGTCGGGGATCATCCGCGCCGGCGCCGAATTCGTGGAAGCGATGGCCACAGCCCGGGTGCCCAAGCTGGTGCTGACGGTCAATCACGCATCGGGGGCTGGTTACTACGCCATGGCGGGGCAGGGATTCGATCCCGATTTCATCTTCTCCTGGCCCACCGGCCGGATGGCAGTGATGGAGGGCGAAGCCGCCATTACCGCAGTGCATGGGCCGGAACTGGAGAAGGCCCGGAAGAGCGGCACCGAAGTGCCGCCTGCGGTGCAGGCATCGGTCGAAGCGATGCGGGCCGATTACGAACAGCAGCTCGACGCTCGGTATGCGGCGGCCCGCGGATTTGTCGACGCGATCCTCACTCCCGAAGAAACCCGCGAGATGCTGGCCTTTACGTTGCGCATTACCAGCCACTATCCCGGCCCGCATATCGGGCCTTTTGTTCTTCCCCCGTTCGACGCGGCGGATTGCCGCTGAGTCTCCCGATGCGCAGCCTCGCCCTCATCCTGCTCGCGGCCGCGCTGGGGTGCGCGCCCGCGGCCCAGACCGCCGGCACCCCGACGATGGATCCCGGCTCGCGCACCACCCCGGTGGCCATCGCACCGGACACGACACCCCCGGCGGATACCACAGCGGCCACCGATACGACCGCGCCGCCCCGCACTCCGTTCGCTCCGCCCGACGTGGCGCAGGCGCACGGCTGGATGCCACTCGCCGAAACCGGTGTCTCGGCGTTCCTCAAGGCCCATCCCGATTACGATGGCCGGGGTGTAATCATCGGCATTCTCGACAGCGGAATCGACGCCGGCGTAGACGGACTCCGGGTAACCTCGACTGGTCAGCCCAAGCTGCTGGACCTGCGAGATTTTTCGGGTGAGGGCCGGATTGCGCTGACGCCGGTTGCTCCAGAGGGCGATACGCTCGTCATTGCCGGTCATCGGCTGGCCGGAGCGGGACGCGTGACCGGCGTGGCCGGCACCGGTTCGTGGTACGCCGGCGCGCTGATCGAGCGGCCGCTCGGCCCATTGCCCGCGTCCGATGTGAACGGCAACGGAACCGATGCCGACACCCTGCCGGTGGTGGTGGCGCACGCGGCGAGCGGGTGGGTTCTCTTTGCCGACACCGACGGCGACGGCTCGCTCGCCAACGAATCGCCGGTCCGCGACTATCTCGTCTCCCGCGAAACCTTCGGCTGGCACACCGGCAGCGCACGGCCGCCGATGACGATCGCCGTCAACCTGACCGCTTCCCGGAACGGCGCTCCCGCGCTGGATCTCTTCTTCGACAACAGCGGCCACGGTACCCATGTGGCGGGCATCGCAGCGGGCAACGACATGTATCGGCGCCCGGGCTTCGATGGCGTGGCACCCGGCGCCTACCTGCTCGGCCTCAAGATCGCCAACGACGCGCTGGGTGGTATCTCGACTACCGGCAGCATGCTCAACGCGATCGGCTACGCCATC
>DASSTY010000393.1:0-7772 GCA_035707585.1 Gemmatimonadales bacterium | reverse complement strand
TGCCGAATGGCTACCGGTGCCATTGTGCCACCCCGCCAGCACGATCACATGCCACTCCGCCGCCTCCATGGCTGATGCAGCGTGTAGCGCGCGGCCGCGGTGATGCTGTCACGCTCGGCGCTCACCAGTTCTCGCCGGATCAGGCAGGCGAGCGCATCCTGCACCGCCCGCTTTGAGAGCCCGGTCCCTTCCGCAATCTCTCTGAGACTGAGTTCCCGCGAACGCGCGCCGGCCGGTATCACCGCCCAGAGATAGAGATACACCAGAAACGCCGAGGGCTGGCGGTCGTGGCCGACCAGATCGGGCATCAGCGTTTCGACGACGTAGCGATCGATCTGCACTGGGCGCTCGACTGTGGCAGTGATTGCTATAGTATAGCGTTCGCGCCTTGTGCCCGTCCAGCTTCGACGCTCCATTGCATCGCTTCGAGCTCGAACGCCCAACCGCACGCCACCCCGGAGACCACGATGATCAAGGGAATCAAGTTCGCCAGCATCGCCACGCGGGACCAGGACCGAGCACTGGCGTTCTACACCGAAAAGCTGGGCTTCACCGTTGCAACCGACCAGCCATTTGATGGCACCCAGAGATGGATCGAGCTCCGGATCCCCGGGGCGGAGACCCGGCTCGTGCTCTTCACTCCGCCGGGACAGGAAGCGCAAGTCGGTTCGATGTCGAACGTCACGTTCATGACCGACGACGTTGAAAAGACCTACCGGGAGCTCTCGGCTCGCGGAGTCGAATTCACCCGCACGCCGGAAAGTCAGCCGTGGGGCACCTTCGCGATCTTCCAGGACCCCGACGGGACCACGTTCGTGCTGTCGTCGCGGTGAGTCACCGCCGGCGGACTGGCGCATTCGAAGTCTGCCGCAGGCTCGCGAGCGAAGAAGCGAGGATCCAGGCAGCTCCCACCGCCGCCAGATTGTAGGCATTGCTCCCCCAGGCGATCTGGCCGGCGGGCGCGGTGAAGAGCGGAGGCAGCAGAGCGAGTGCGCTGAATACCAGGAGCATCAGTGCGAGGAGCCGGCTCGCCAGCACATCGACTGTTCGGGCGACGATGGCGACGCCCGCGAGCACGAACGCGGCGCCCGTCACAATGGCCCAGAACTTTCCGCCCAGCGGCATCCAGGCCGGGACCATCGGGCCGACGTCCTTGATGTCGGCGAGATGCGCCAACCCGAATACGATCGAGCTGAGCCCGAAGATCCAGCGCGCAATCCCGAGTGCTCGCACGCTCGACCGCGACTCGCCGGTGGCGGTGGCGGTGGCATACACGATCAACGCCGCGGCCGCCAGGATAAGCTGCTGTCCCACCCCGGCGAGCAGCCCGATATAGACATCCGCTCGAAAGCCAAGCACCGGGATCACGGTGTAGAACCGCGGCAGCCAGAAGATCGCGAAGATGCCGTAGATCAGCGTCAGTGCCGCGCCACCCCATTTTGCAGTGCGCCGCCAGAGGATCGCTGCGCCACCGGCGATGAGCCAGACGGCGGCGACCCAGGCGAGAATCGCGCGGGCGGGGATCTGATCGCCAAACGCCTGGATCGGCTGATGGGCGGTCTCGAAGTCGCCCCAGATCAGATTGACCGCGCCGGCCGCAATCGACGCCAGGCCGTAGAGACAGACACCCGGTTTCATCGAATCAGCCTTGTGGTGCGCTAGATCCACCGGCGCACCTTTGCCTTATAGTCAGCGTAATCGGCGCCGAATTTCATCTCCATGAAGTGTTCCTCGCGGGGGATGACCACAAGATCCATGAGCACCACGGGAAAAATCAGCATGAGGAGGATCCAGGCATTGTGGAGCAGGAGGCCAAGGCCCAGTTGAAACACGGTGAATGAGAGATAGATCGGATTCCGGCTGAACCGCAGCGGGCCGCTCCGCACGAGCGCAGTGGCGGGCTGATTGCCGGGGACCGGAGTGCTGGCGGCAGCGAATGCGCGAACCGTCAGCCCGAAGGTGATCACGGCCGCGGCGATCAGCAGCGTCCCCACCAGAGCAATCGTGGCGCCGCCCGGCAGGCGGAGCGGCCAGAATACCTGCAGGCCAAGTCCAATGAGAACTGCAACCAGATAGACCTGGGGCGGCCGGATGAATCCGGGATTCGCGACCTTTGGCGAGGGATCCGGCACGTCGCGGAGCGGATCAGATCCGGAGCACGCAGCGAAACCCGCGGCCGGCGTAATACGATTCGGCGCCGTTGTGGTAGAGGAACACGGTGTCGTAGCGGCGGTCGCAGAACAGAGCGCCGCCGAGCTGGCGAATCTTCGGCGGAGTGCTGACCCAGCTGGAGGTTGTCGTGTCGAACTCTCCGAGGGACTGGAGCGCCCGGTACTCGTCCTCGGTCAACAGCTCCACGCCCCATCGTGATGCCATGTCCATTGCGCTGTCTTTCGGCTTGTGCTGCTTCCGTGATTCGAGAGCAGCGCCGTCATAGCAGACGCTGCGACGTCCCTTGGGGCTCTGGGTGGAACAATCGACGAAGACCAGGCTGCCGTCGGCCGGTCCCAGTGCGACCAGATCCGGTTCGCCGCCGGTCTGTTCCATTTCGTTGAGTGACCAGAGTCTATCGCTCGCTTCGAGACGGGCCTGCACCGCGTCCCAGGTCACGCCAGGATGACGGTGCATGTTGGCATCGAAGCGGGATTTGAGTGTCGCGAGCAGGGTGTCGCGCTGTTTGGCGGGAAGGGTTTTCGGCTTGGGCATTTGAAATTGGGGTTGGATGTCGCGGGCTATCGCTTCCGGCGGACCGACGTCCGCTTGGGCCAATAGGCGAATTCGGGCTCGTAGCAGGTCGCCTCGAGGTCGGCCAGCCGGTCCCGGAGGAAGCTTTCCGCCGCGGCGACGCCGGCATTGTACGCAGTCGCCTGGGTTGCCGCTTCGTCGGAAAGTTGGATGCCCATCTGAGTTCGACCTCAGCACGGGCGGTTGCTTGGGTCCGCGGGCCGCGCAGTGTGGCAGCGCGCTGGTTGCCGGTGGCGTTCAGCGGGCCCAGGTCGCTCCGACGGGCTCGCCCACAGTCAGTCCGAGCGGGCGTGGGTCGCTGCCATCGGGTGACGCAATGAAGAGTGGTGTGTTCACACTGTCGTAACCCTCCCAGCGGGTGAACAGGAGCGCGCTGCCATCGGGCGAATAGGAGGGCCACAGACGGGAGACCGACGCGTCACCCGACGTGAGCTGCTGCAAGCTGTCGCCGGTTGGCCGGATTCGATAGATGTTGGTGGCCTGGTCACGGTGCATCTGAAAAGCGATCCACTTGCCGTCGGGGCTCCAGGTCGGCGCACCGGCGTCATCGTCGATCCCGGTGCCGAAGGTCAATTGGCGGGGATTCGACCCATCAGCGTTCATGACCCAGAGGTCCGCGACTGCGGGGTCGCAGGGCGGTTCGCCGCGGCAGTTGCTGACGAATGCCACGGACCGGCCATCGGGCGCCCAGGCAGGATCCTGATCATCGGCCACACGGGTTCCCAGCGGTGCGCGCCCGCTGCCGTCAGGCGCGACCGTCTCGAGCTGCAGCATCCCTCCGGCGACCTGCTCGGTGAAGAGAATCCGGGAGCCGCCCGGCGCCCAGGCCGGGTTGGAGTAGGTTCCCGGCCCAAGGATGGCGTGATCGCCGGTACCATCGGCGTTGACGATTCGAAGTTCGCTCTCGTTCACCTTGCCGCTGCGGCTGAACACGTATGCCAGGCGGTTGCGATCGGGTGCCCAGGTCACCCCATACCGGGTTCCGGCACCATCGAGTATGCGGCGGAGGTTGCTGCCGTCAGGCTGAACCAGGTAGAGAGGCATGCTGTCGGGATGGGGAGCTCGCACCGTGAAGGCGATCGGGGCTGCCGCGTCAACCGATCCAGGCGCTGTGCCATCGGAGCATGCCGACGTAATCACGGCGAGCGAGATGAGCAGCGGTAGTTTCGCAATCATCGGGACCTCCCGAAAGGTGGCTCTCGAGGTGCAAAGATCGGAGATAACCTACGGTCGCCTGGCAATTCGTGGAAGGTTTGTAGACATGCTGCGCAGCCGGATGTACCCGCCGAGCGCACCGAGTATGGGGCTCAGCACCAACCAGCCGCCATGTGCTGCGATCGTCGTGGCATGGGTTCCGCTGTCCCAGCCGTACAGCCCCAGGAGGACGCATAGCCATGCGGAAAAGGCGCCGTTCAGCAGCTCGTCGTGCCGCGCGATGCGTGCCGCGACGTATCCGGCCAGGATACTGCAGAGACTCCCCAATCCCAGACCAATGAGATAGTACCACGAACCGGGTGCGATCGCTTTCGCCAGGGCGGCGGTGCGCTCCGCTTCCGGGATGTCAGTGAAATGGAGCTGGACCATTACGATCGCCATCAGCGGGATGGCGAGAACAAAGGTTGCAAAGATGTCCAGGATGCCGCCGATCAACACGCCTTTGACGGATACGCGTCCCATGGTGAGTCCTTGCAGCCTGGTGATTAAGAGTCACTCGTCTTCGCCGCCGAGCGCCATCGCAGATCCAACGCTATCGATTTGCCGCGCGAAGCCGCGAGTCATCACTTGAGCCGTACCAGGAAGCCGCCCTCGTCGTCGTCCACACCCCAGCGAGCAACCTGGGGCAGTGATCCCGAACGGAGCAGCGCCCTGATCGCTCCCCTGAGCACCGGCTGACCAACCGAATGGTTGCCCTTGCCGGTGATGACGTGAACCAGTGTCCCCGGATTGGCCTTCCGGATTCGCTCCAGCGCCGCGCGGACCTTCGCGCGCGCCTGGTCGGCGGTGAGTCCGTGCAGGTCGATGGATTCGCCGATCGGCCCGTCCAGCGGATCAAACGGGTCGACTGCGGGGGCTCGGGGGCGTGAGCGACGGGCCATGCTGTCTCCGGTGGCGCAGGGAGTCGGGTGGGTCGCGGCGGGTGGTCAGCGGATCGTCCCGTCCGGGACGAAGCTACGAAATGGCGTTAGCCCAATGCCGTTCGCTGATGATCGCTAAAGGCACCCCGCCAGCGCGATACTCGACGGCCTTTTCGATCTTGCGGCCGTATGCTGAATGCACCCAGTCCCGGCTCCCAAATGTGCCAACCACCAAGTAGTCGGTACGCCTGGTAACAGTTGACCCGCACCGACCTCCCCGTTCCACGACCAAGCGTTCGCAGTGTACGCGCGGCCCCGACGCGAACTTGCCAGTCAACACGTAATCTCGTCCTGCGAAGATGACGTGCGGGGGCGGCGCGGTGAACGGTAGCGACGTGCTAGCGATCTCCGAGTCAAGGATTCCTGCATCGCCACCGACAAGTTGATGTAGCAATTCGGTGAGGTCGGTGCGTTCATCGGCGTCAATGGAGCCGTCCGCCAGGATGGAATTGAGTCTGGCCGCAATCCGATCGCACGGCCAATGAGCCACTGGTTCCGGGTGTGCTGTCAGCCATTCACTCAAGAGCACCGCCTCGGCATCAGAAACAACCCCGTCAGCCAGTATCCCCTTGGCCAGCCCCAGCAACTCTGAGATATCGCGCTCCAGCCTGCGATGACTGTTGAAGCCCAACTGACTTGGCTGGCCGTCTTCATCCACACGCATGCCCACATAGCCTCGAAATGTGGTGTTCATCGGATCGCACCGATACTCGGCGCACGACGAGGCGCCCCAACCTGCCCGGCGGCTCCCGAATCCTGGTTACCTTCACTGACTATTGGATTGGAATGGCTGCTAACTCAGATATACCGCCCGGTACCAACCCCCGCAATCACCCGCCCGAAATATTCGCCCGCGCGCTCCAGATCCTGCCGCCGCAACTGGTCCGGCACCATCCGCTCCGCCGCGCGCAGCGCGAGATTCACCAGCTCCTCCGCCCGCCGGCGCACTTCACCATCGCCCAGTCCGCATTCTCCGGCCCGCACCAGCCGCTCGGCGCTCGGCTGGCCCGCAACCTCCAGCGCGGTCCGCTCAGTCGCCGGATCACTGAGCAATCCCCAGAGCAGCACGATCGGCGCCGCCACATCTTCCACCGCCATCGCATCGGCCGACCGCACTTCGAAATACCCCCTCGGCCGCACCTCGGGAAAGAGCGTGCTCAGGTGAGTCCGCCACTGCGCCTCCGTCGCCTCGCCCCGCATCAGCCAGCCGCAGAACGAGCGATACCGCCCATCGTCGGTGCGTCGCATCATGTCGGGCGCGGCGAGTGCGAATTCGAGATACGATGCCACCGGAGGCGCGGTGTTCAGTACACCGGTGCGGCTGGAGTCGAGCGACCGCCAGGCAGCCGCGCGGTAGCTGGCGTAACCGGTTTCCTGCCCCGCATAGCGGGATGAATTGGCGAACAGCGCGATCACCTCGGGCGCAATGGCATTGAGCAGCCGCCAGCGCGCCATCGGATCGGGTCCCAGTTCGACCGCCACCTGAAACGCCGCGGTTTGCCGCATCATCCGCGCACCGGCGGGGCCGAGCCGGCCGAAGTAGTCATCCATTCGCAGATAACGATCGGTCCGCAGCTGCAGCGGCGCTTCTGCCGGGGGAGTCTCCGGATCGATGCCGACGCCGAGCAGCTCGACACCCGCGGCGGCAAAGGGATCTCTCAGCGTTGAAACGACACTCGCGAGATTGGCGATCAGAGCCGAAGGAGACGGAAACGGCGGTGAGCTGTACTCGATCTGGCCGCCTGGCTCATAGGTGATGGTTCCACCTCCGGGCAACCGGAACATCGGCGCTTCCGCTGAGCCGGCGACATCCCAGCCGTGCTGCCGCGCCAGATCGTACAGCACCCGGAGCGTTCCAGCTTCACCGGCGATCGGGACGATTCGCCGGCTTGCCGCTCCGACCGGAATCAGTTCGAGCTCGGCCCCGATTCGGGGCGGCCCCTGGCGATGCGCGCTGAATACGGTGCGGCGGAGATCGTCGGCCAGCCAGTCGAGCGTCAGCATGGTGGAATCACCCGGCAACGATCGACCCCAGCGCCAGCGCAAACAACCCTTCCGAATCGGTCTCCCAGGCATCGAGCCGAAGCCCCGCGTCGCTGAACAGGTCGGTCACGGTGTCGCGATCGTACTTACAGCTGATTTCGGTGCGAATGGTTTCGCCGGCGGTAAAGGTGATTTCGCCGATGGCGGGAATCGTCACCAGCTGATCGCAGCAGGAGACCAGATGCATTTCGATCCGGTGCGCGGTGCGGTTGTAGAACGCACGATGTTCAAAGCTGGCGGGATCGAAATCGGCGCCGAGCTCCTGGTTGAGCACCCGCAGTACATTGCGATTGAACTCCGCAGTGAGCCCGCGCGAATCGTTGTAGGCGGCGGTGAGGCGGGCGGGATCCTTGCGCAGATCCACACCCAGCAGCAGATGATCACCGTTCTGAAGCGTGGCGCGGATCTGCCGCAGCAGCTTGAGCGCACCGGCCGGGTGGAAATTGCCGATGGTGCTCCCCAGGAACGCTACCAGCAGCGGGCGCGGCACGCCGTCGGGAAGCAGAAACTCGCGGCTGATATCAGCCACCTGCGGGCGCACCGCGAGTCCGGGATATTCGCTCCGCACCTGCCGGGCGGTGTCGCTCAGGAAGGTGCCGCTCACGTCGATCGGCAGGTACATCGCGGCCGAACCGGAGGCCCGCATCGCGTCGAGAATGATCCGCGACTTCCGCGCGCTGCCGGCTCCGAGCTCCGCCAGCGAGCGCGGGCGGAGTTCCGCCATGAGCCCGGGCATCCACCGCTCCAGTATCTCCCGCTCGGCCCGGGTCAGATAGTACTCCGGAAGCTGAGTGATCTGCTCGAACAGCTCCGACCCGCGATGATCGTAGAAATATTTGGGCGGCAGCT
>DASSTY010000392.1:0-3238 GCA_035707585.1 Gemmatimonadales bacterium | reverse complement strand
GCGCAGCGGGTTCCGGCTCCTGGAATCGCTGGAGTCGGCGCCGCCTCACCAATCGGTCGATCTCCGCCTTCTCACGCTGGCCAATGCCGGTGGTCTGGATGACGCGCTCGGCCGCGCCGACGGAGGCACCGCTCCGATCGTGGTGGTGCTGGCGAGCGGCCGCCCCGCCGACGTAGTCCGGGCGCTCTCGCTCGGCGCCGCCGACGCGCTGGTGGCGCCGGTTCACCTGCCCGAACTGGAAGCCCGTCTCCGCACCCGCGCCGGCCAGACAGCCCAGCCCGCCACCGCCTCGGTGCTCGATGCCGTCCAGGAAATCTGGGCCAACGTCCGCAACGAAGAAATCCTCCGTGCCCTGGTGCGGCGAGTGGGACAGGCGCTCGATCTTTCGCACTGCTCCATCATCCTGACGCGGCCGGGGAGCGACTTTGGCCGCGTGGTCGCCGAATACGATCGCCCCGCGGTTCGTGATTTCCGGCTCGATCTCGAACGTTACCCCGAAGTGCTCGAGGCGGTTCGCACCTCCGAACCCGTGGTGGTACCCGATACCACCGTGCACCCGCTGTTCGATGAGATCCGCCGCCAGTGGGCCGAAGAGCACCTGGAAGTGCCGGTGCGGAGCGTGGTGGCACTGCCGGTTCGGAGAGCCGACGAGGTCGTCGGTGTCTTCCTGCTTCGTCCCCGCGATCCGCAGATCGCGCTGAGTTCCGCCCAGCTCGGTTTCGCCGACGGACTGGCTCGCACAGCCGCCGGATTGCTCTACCGCCGCTCGGGCGCTGGCCCGCACGAGGCACCCGACGACGCGGTGGATCAGTTGACCGGCTGCGCCACCCTGCCGGCGCTGGAGCTCCGGCTCAATGAGGAGTTTGCCCGCGCCAATCGTTACGCGCTCACCTTCAGTCTGGTGCTGGTGGACGTCGACTCGCTGGCTCACCTCAATGCGGAACGCGGCCCCGAAGCCGGCGATCGTCTGCTCGCGGAGCTTGGCGGCATGCTCCAGCGCGAGCTGCGCGGCCCCGATTTCGTGGCCCGCTATGGCGGCGATGAGTTCGCCCTGGTCCTGCCGGAAACCGGCACCGACGGAGCGCGCCAGTCGCTCGAACGGGTGCGCCGCCGCCTCGAGAGTGAACCGTTCAGCAAACTGCTTCCCGACGCGGCGCCCCGGCTCACCGCCGGCATCGCCACCTTCCCGCATCCCGCCGTGCTCCAGCCGGACGATCTGCTGGCGCTGGCCGAAGCCGCGCTCCTGCGGGGCAAAGGCCAGGCGGAGGAACGCACCGGCACAGCGGAGAGCGTGCTCGCCTGAGCGCCTGCCCGATCAGCGGCGGCGCAGCCAGTCGGTTGGGTCGAGCGCGATCTGATTTTCCCCGCGAATCTCGAAATGCAGGTGGGGACCGTAGTCGGAATTATTGCCGCCTACCGTACCGAGTACCTGACCCTTCTTGACCGTATCTCCCAGCTTGACGCCGGCGGCCGCCAGGTCGGCGTAGATCGAGTAATAGCCGTTGCCGTGCTCCAGCACGATGGTAAGCCCGTAAGTTCCGAACTGCCCCACCAGTCGTACGATTCCCGCCTCGACTGCCCGGACCGGCGTTCCGACCGGCGCTGCGATACCGATCCCGTTCCACCGGATCACTCCGCCGCTCGGCAGCGTGTCGCGGCCGAACTGATAGACGATCCGGCCATCGACCGGCCAATCCAGTTTGCCGAGATCGGCAGTGGTGATCGAGCCCGGGACCGCGGTGCTGGCCGCGCCGGATCGGGCGTTCCGCGCCGCTTCCTCGCGGCGGGCCTTTTCCAACGACGCCAGAAGGTTGGTGAGACGAGTCTCGTCTCGCTGGAGATCGGTGAGCCGCTGTTCGGTGCGCTGGGCGCTCCGCCGAAGCTGGGACAGACGTTTGCTCCGAGCCTCCGCCAGCTCGCCGTAACGCTGGAGTTCTGATTCGCGCTCGATGCGGGTCTGATCGAGCTGATCCTTGACGTGCAGGATCTCGTTGCGCTGCTGATTCACCCGGTTCCGGAGCTGCTCGACATCGTCCACCAGCGCGCGGTCCTGCCGGCTGGTGAGATACAGATACTTGTATCGGGTGAGCAGATCGCCAAAGGACTCGGCGGTCAGAAGGACCTGAAAGGTGTAGAGCGGCCCGCGCTCGTAGATCTCCGCCAGGCGGCGCTCCAGCACCGCGCGCCGCTCCGCCAGATTATCCTGGGCCAGGATCAGTTCGGCCGACGCGCGGTCGAGCTGGTCGGTGAGCCCGCTCATCTGGCGTTCGATTTCGTTGACGATCCGGTTGGTGGACTCGCGCTGCCGCTCGATGTTGCTCAGCTCGTCGCTGACGCTGTGGACCTGCCCCTGCAGCCGCTGCTGCTGCTGCACCAGCCGATCGCGTTCGGCCCTGATCTCGTCCAGCCGCTTGCGGCTCTGCTCCAGTTCGCGCTGAGTGGATGACTGGGCCGAGAGCCGGACCGTCGGGCAGACGGACAACGCTGCCAGCACCAATGCCATCCCGACCCAAACCCTCCTCCACCCCGTCCGCCTGTCTGTCCGTCTGTCCGTCTGTCCGCCCGTCCGCCTGTCCGCCCGTCCGCCCGTCCGCCCGTCCGTCCGTCCGCCCGTCCGTCCTTCTTCCCGTCCTCCCGTCCTCCCGTCTTCCCGCCCCACCTCACACCCGCCGCAGATGCCGGCCCACGCTCACCAGGCTTCCGCCCAGGCCGAGCAGCGTGCCGAACAGTACGATCACGATGATGTGCTGGGGCCCGAAGAACACCAGCCCGCGAAGCGCGCCGACGTTATTGCTGGTAAAGAGCAGGAAGCCGAGGTAGCTCAGCGCCACCGCGAGCAGACCGCCCAGCACCCCTTTAAGAGCGCCCTCCAGCAGAAACGGGCCGCGAATGAACCAGTCGGTGGCACCCACCAGCCGCATGATCGAGATTTCGCGCGCCCGCTGGAGGATCGCCATCCGGATCGTTACGCCGATGATCACCACCGCCACGCCGGCGAAGGCGAGGCCGATCAGAAAACCGACCACGCCGGTGACATTGCGAAGCTGGTCCAGCCGCTCGACCCAGTCCCGGCCGTAGCGGACGTCTTCCACGAACTTGAATCCCTTGAGTCGTTCGGCCACGCTGGCAACGTGGGCGGCGTCGCGAAAGCCGGGCTTCATCCGGATTTCGAGCGACGCCGGAAGCGGATTTACCTGGAGGTCGCGATAGGCGTCGCGGAACTCCACCAGCTCCTTGC
>DASSTY010000391.1:0-4605 GCA_035707585.1 Gemmatimonadales bacterium | reverse complement strand
GGTGCCGGCGCCCACGCTTCCTTCGGCCACCGCACCGCTGTCGGCGGACTCCAGCGCCTTGACGACGTCGGCGGGGCTGATGGGCCGGTCGCGAATGTCGTTCAGATAGCCGTCATTGGTTTCGCCCACCACCGGATTGATCGAGCGAACGTCGCCCATGCCGGGTTGAGCCAGCAGCCAGCCGACCATGGCGTCGGCGGCACGCCAGACGCAGAGTGTGCAGGTGAGCAGAATGGGAGTTTCCAGTTCGCCCAGTTCATGAACCTGAGTCACGCCGAGCAGTTTGCCGAACCCGTTGCCGACGATGATCGCGGCCGGCACCCGGTTCTTGAAGACGTTGTCGGTAGTGGGGAGGATCGCGGTGACACCGGTTCGAATCGAGTCGCCCTTCACCAGCGTCACCTGGCCGACGCGCACGCCGGCAACGTCGGTGATCGCGTTCCAGCGACCGGGCTGGAAGATCCCCGGCGCTACGCCGAGGTCGCGCGCGCGCGGGCGATTCTGGGCGGCGAGCGGTGAAGCAGCGAACAGCGCGAACGCCAGCCCGCACGCGAGCGGGGCCAACCGAGACGAGGTCACGTCTGAAGTTCCTCCAGGTTACGGTAGAGTTCCAGCGCTTCCGGATTGGCCAGGGCGTCGCTGTTGCGGACCGGGCGTCCGTGAATCACCTCGCGCACCGCCAGTTCGGTGATCTTGCCGCTGATCGTGCGGGGAATATCGGCCACCTGGATGATCTTGCGGGGAGCGTGATGAGGACTGGTCTGCTCCACGATCCGCTTGCGAATGCGGGTGGCGAGCGCGTCATCCAGCGTGACGCCCTCTGCCAGCCGGACGAACAGCACGATCCGCACGTCGCCCTCGAACTCCTGCCCCACCACCAGACTTTCGATTACCTCCGGCAGCTGCTCCACCTGCCGGTAGATCTCCGCGGTGCCGATCCGGACGCCACCAGGATTGAGAGTAGCATCACTTCGTCCGTAGATGATCAGCCCATCATGTTCGGTCAGCTCGGCCCAGTCGCCGTGGCACCAGACGCCCGGGATCCGGTCGAAGTAGGCGGCCCGGTATCGGCTGCCGCCCGGGTCATCCCAGAACGCCACCGGCATGCTGGGAAACGGCCGGGTGCAGCAGAGTTCGCCGGGGCGGCCCCGCACCGGGCGGCCGTCTTCGTCCATGATCTCCACCGCCATCCCCAGCCCGCGGGTTTGCAGCTCGCCTCGCCAGACGGGCGCGATCGGATTGCCCAGCGCAAAACAGGAGATGATATCGGTGCCACCGCTGATGCTGGCGAGATGCACGTCGGGCTTGATGGACCGGTAGACGTAATCGAAACTATGCTCGGCCAGCGGGCTCCCGGTAGAGAGAATGGCGCGAAGCGGCTGGAGCTGGTGAGTGCGGGCCGGTTCGGCGCCGGATTTTTCGAGGAGCGCCAGATACTTGGCGCTGGTTCCGAACACGGTGACGCCTTCCTGCTCGGCCATGTCCCAGAGGATTTCCGGGCGGGGACTCAGCGGCGCTCCGTCGTACAGCACCACCGTGGCACCGACGGCCAGGCCCGACACCAGCCAGTTCCACATCATCCATCCGCAGGTGGTGAAGTAGAAGATCCGGTCGTCGCGATGAAGATCGGTGTGGAGCCGAAGTTCCTTGAGGTGCTGCAGCAGGGTGCCACCCGCGCCGTGCACCATGCACTTGGGCAGGCCGGTGGTACCGGAGCTGTACATGATGTAGACCGGGTGTTCGAACGGAAGCCGCTCGAAGGCAAGCTCCGGCGCCGGCTCGTCACCGGCAACGAAATCGTTCCAGAGTACCGCGTCCCGAATGCCGCCCAGATCGGGATCAGGATCGAGATAGGGAACCACTACGACGCGTTCGATCGCCGGGATCGCCTCAACCACCTGGCGGATGCGATCGAGCAGCCGGATTTCCTTGCCAGCGTATCGATACCCGTCGGCGACAACCAGCACCCGCGGAGCGATCTGGCCAAAGCGGTCGAGCACCCCGCGAACCCCGAAATCGGGGGAGCAGGATGACCAGACGGCGCCGAGCGCGGTGGTACCGAGCATGGCAATGATCGTTTCCGGGAGGTTGGGCATGAAGCCGGCCACCCGGTCGCCAACCCCGATCCCCTGGCGGCGCAGCCCGCCGGCGAATCTCGCTGCCGCGGCGAACAGTTCAGAGTAGCTGATCTCCCGCTGGCGGCCGCGTTCGTTCCAGAAGATCAGGGCCGGTCTTTCGTCCCGGTACCGAAGCAGGTTCTCGGCAAAATTGAGCCGAGCGCCCGGAAACCAGTGCGGGCCGCCGCCGGGCGTGGGGGGCGCCATTCGGTCGAGCCCCTGCCCCACGCTGTCCCACGGTTCCGGTTCGTTCTCTCGATCGGAGACCACCCCGCAAAACCGCCAGACCGCCGGCCAGAACTCCTCCGGATGCTCCACCGACCACTGGTAGAGCGCCGGATAGTCGGGGATCGACCTCTGCTTCAATGCGCGAGCAAAACCGAGAAATGCGGTCATGCTGGATCGCGCAATGCGGTCGGGCGAGGGGGTCCAGATCGGCTGCGACAAAGCTTTCCTCGACGGAACTATTCAGTGCAGGGCAAGGTTATGGGCTGGCCTTATGATAGGCCACTCCGGAAGAAGTCACCAGACCAAGGTACTTGGGTGTGGTACGGCGATTGCCGATGAGGCGCGGCCGTCCGGAAACAGGACGGGCCTTCGGCGGACGGACCTTCGGCTGACGGGCCTGCGGCGGTCGGACCTTCGGCCGACGGAACGACGGATGGTCACAGTCCGTCAGTCCGTCAGTCCGTCTGTCCGTCTGTCCGTCAGTCCGCCTGTCCGTCTTTCAACAACTTTCAAGGGCTTACACCCAGCAATGCTGAATCGTTTTGGTTGGTTTGAAGGATTTTCGACCGCGTACCGGGTCTACCGGCGGCGGGGTTGGCGGGGAGTGCCGCAGCAGGAGCGGCTGGTGGAGCGGCGCGCGCCGGTCATGCCCGAAGGAGAGCCGCGGCGGTACAGCGGATTCGGGCTGGTGCGCCGCGCGGCCGAGTTCGTCGCGGGCTATCGCCTGGCGGTCGCCGGGATCGTGGTGCTGGCATTGGTGCTCGCCACCATTACCGCCGCCGAGCCGCTCATCATGAAGCGACTGTTCGACGAACTGGGTGCCCACGGGGCCAGCCGGGCGTTCGTGGTGACCATCGGCGCGCTGGTGGCGCTGGAGCTGCTGCGAGCCGGGTTCAACGCCGTGCTGAGCATCCGGACCTGGGACGTGCGGATCGGGGTGGAGTACGGCGTCCGCGAGCGGGTGGTCCGCAAGCTCAATACCCTGCCGATCTCCTACCATCAGCAGGAGCAGGTGGGCGGGCTGATGAACAAGATGAACCAGGGAATCACCGGGTTCATCACCGCCTTTGGCGAGCTGACGTTCAACGCCCTTCCCAACTTCGCCTATCTGGTTCTGGCGCTCCTCGCGATGACTCGGCTCGACTGGCGGCTCTCGCTGGTGGTGCTGGTGTTCACGCCGATGCCGGCGCTGATCGGCGCTCTGGCAGCGCGCGAGCAGACTACCCGCGAGCGGCGGCTGTTCGAGCTGTGGACCCGGATCTATTCCCGCTTCAACGAAGTGCTGGCCGGGATCCTCACGGTGAAGGGGTTCGCCCGGGAGCAGGCGGAGGAAGACCGCTTCCTGAGCGGAGTGCGGGAAGGCAATACGGTAGTGCGCCGCGGCGTGCGCACCGACGCCCGCACCGACCTGCTCCGCGGCCTGGCCGCTACGCTGGCGCGCCTCGCCGCGCTGGGGCTGGGCGGCTGGCTGGTAGCAGGCGGGCAGATCACCATCGGTACTCTGATCGCTTTCCTCGGCTACATCTCCGGCTTGTTCGGACCGGTCCAGGGACTCACCAACATCTATCAGACGATCCGGCGCGCCACCGTTTCGCTGGAAGCCATCTTCAGCATCCTCGACGCGGAAGACAACGCGGCCGATGCCACCGACGCCACCGAAGTGACGGCGCTCCGCGGCGAAGTGCAGTTCGAGCGGGTCGGATTCGCCTACCAGCCGGGCGCCGCGCCGGTGCTGGAACAGTTCGATCTCACGGTGCGGCCGGGTGAGACGATCGCATTGGTGGGGCCGAGCGGCGCCGGCAAGAGCACCCTGATGACGCTGCTGCAGCGACTCAATCCGGTAAGCACCGGCGTGATCCGGGTGGACGGGACCGACATCCGCCGGGTGACGCAGACGTCGCTGCGCCGGCAGATCGGGGTGGTGTTCCAGGATGTCCACCTGTTCCGCGACACCGTGCGCGCCAACATCGGCTACGGACGCCCCGACGCGACGCAGGAGGAAATCGAAGCGGCCGCCCGCGCCGCCAATGCGCACGACTTCATCATGGCGCTGCCGCAGGGGTATGAGACCGATGTTGGTGAACGGGGCGGCCGCCTCTCCGGCGGCCAGCGGCAGCGAATCGCCATTGCGCGGGCACTGCTCAAGGACCCGGCGATTCTGATTCTGGACGAAGCCACCAGCGCGCTCGACAGCGAGAGCGAAGCGCTCATCCAGGACGCTCTTTGGAAACTCATGCAGAACCGTACCGCCATCGTCATC
>DASSTY010000390.1:0-5987 GCA_035707585.1 Gemmatimonadales bacterium | reverse complement strand
AACCCGAACCGTTTCAGACTGCATACGGCGAGCCCCGAGGGGACGCCTCAGGCCACCGCCGGAGCGGCGGAGCCATTCGGCAATGATGGGTTGAGGTGGCTTGAGTCGCGGTGAGGCGGGTCACTAGCGAGGCGGTCCCTGGTCTCACCAGCGCACGTCGCTCCAGCGGGGCAGAATCGGCCACCCGCGGTGGCCTTCGGCGCTCTCCGGCGCGGTCGAAACGTGGATCAGATGGGCCACGACCGGCGGCTCGGGACCACGGTAGAAGGCGCGCACCGCCGCCATGACTCGGCGGTCGGCCATCGTCCCGCGGGAGTGTTGTCTCAGGTGCTCACCCCAGGTCTCCGAGACAAACGTCTCCACGAACCGCGCGGGGTCGGCGGTATCGCGGTAGAGTCCCCAGTTGAGCGCTCCATCACGAAGCCGGACCTGCGCCAGTGCATCCATGGCGCGGGCAAAGCCGGCGGCGTCGGCCGGGTCGATCCGGTATTCCACGGTAACCAGCACCGGCCCCGCGTCGAGGGGAACGTCGCCTTCGACCACCGGCTGCCGCATGTGATCGGATGGAGTGAGGTCGAGCCCCTCCCACGCTTCCAGCCGAAATGGCCGGGTGGCGAACACCACCCCGACCACGCCAACCAGTGCCGCGCCACCCAGTGCCACCGCCACGCTGGTCCGCGACGCGACCACGCCCCACACGAAACTCCCGGCCGCCATCCCGCCCTGATACGCCAGAACGTAGATCGCCATTGTGCGGGCACGGGCCCACCCGGGCGACGCGCGCTGGGTGGCGACGTTGAACAGCGGCATCGCGGTCATCCAGGCAATTCCCGCCAGAATCAGCGCGGCGCAGAGCACCAGGTAGGTGCGGGACACGGCAACGGTGGCGCTCGCCAGCGCAAACACCAGTGACGACAGCACCACCAGACGGTCGGTAGTCCAACGAGCCCGGAATTTGGGCAGCAGGATTCCGCCGATGATCGCGCCCGCGCCAAGACTCCCCAGCAGAACGCCGTAACCGATGGCGCTGAGCTGCATCTCGTGCCGAGCCACCACCGGGAGCAGCGCCCAGAGAGCGCTGGCGGCCACGATGAATGCCGCAGTACGGACCAGCGCGGCCTTTACCGCCGGCGCGTGGCGGGCATACCGAACCCCGGCCCGGATGGCACCGGCCACCCGCTCGGCCGGCAGGACCGTAGCGGGCCGGGGGCGTTTCCAGTTGCGCAGCACCAGCACCATGGCGGTGAATGACGCCGCGTTGAGGAGAAAGACGCCGCCCGAGCCGATCGCCGCGACCAGCAGGCCCCCGATCGCCGGCCCAATGGCGCGGGCGATGTTGGTCGAAATCCCGTTCAGCGCCACCGCGCTCGGCAGCTCGTCGAGCGGCACCAGATCGGGGACGGTGGCCTGCCAGGCCGGCGTATTGAGTGCGGTTCCGAGCCCCAGCAGGAAGGTGAGCAGCAGTAAGAGGCCCGGCGTCATCCATCCGGCCATGGTGGTAATGGCCAGACTCGCCGCCGCCAGCAGCATCCAGGTCTGGGTGATCAGCAGAACCCGCCGGCGGTCCACGATGTCGGCCAGGGCGCCCGCCGGCAGCGCCAGAAAGAGAACCGGCAGGCTGGAAGCCGTCTGCATCATCGCCACCAGCAGGGTGGAGCTGGTGAGCCCGGTCATCAGCCAGGTCGCCGCGGTATCGTGCATCCAGGTGCCGATGTTGGACGCGATAGTGGCAATCCAGAGGGCGCGAAAGATCGGGCGCTGGAGGGGAGCCCAGCCGGAGCGTGGAATGGCGGAGGGGGTTGTCATTGGCCGGACCACAATCTATCCGGACCGGGGCCCGAGCGGCGAGCGCGGCGTGATGGCGGACACTGCCGGATTGTCACTTGGAACCCTAATTTTTCCGTCTGGCCGAACGGCGCCGCACCGGCGGCCTGGCCGTTCGGGAACTGACAGAATCAGTGCGCGGCTCTGGCAGCGCGTGCTTTGCAGGCTTGGAAGTCAAAATATGCGAATTGGCTTGATCTCGACCCCGTTCGTCGCGGTCCCCCCGCGTGCGTACGGCGGGACAGAGCTGGTAGTGTACGAATTGGCCGAGGGCCTGGTCGATCACGGGCACGACGTTACGGTGTTCGCCACGGGCGACTCACAGACCCGGGCCGAGTTGCGGGCCCTTTACGCCGAGCCCCAGTGGCCGCCCACCTCGCTGACCGACCTGGATCACGTCTCCTGGGCGTTTCAGCAGATTGCCGACGGCGACTACGATCTGATCCACGCCCATTCGGGAGCCGCCGTGCTGCTCCATCGGCTGCAGCCGAACTTTCCGCTGGTATACACGATTCATCACGATCGCGCCGAACCGCTCTCGCTCTGCTACAGCCACTGCCCCGAGACGTACTACGTCGCGATTTCGCACGACCAGTTGTCCCGTGAAGTCCCGCTGCGGCACAGCACGGTAATTCACCACGGCCTCGATCCCTCTCGCTATGCCTGGACTGCGCATCCCGGCAACTATCTGGCGTTCATCGGGCGGATGGCCCGGGTCAAGGGCCCCCATACGGCGATCGACGTAGCCCAGGCGGCGGGACTCCCGATTCGGCTGGCCGGCGAGGTCCATCCACCCGACCGCGAATTTGCCGACGCCGAACTGGCCCCGCGATTCGCACGGCCGGCGGTGGAGTTCGTTGGCTCGGTGGCGGGAATGGCCAAGCAGATGCTGCTGCGGGATGCCCGCGCGCTGCTGGCACCGATCGAATGGGACGAGCCGTTCGGACTCATCCTGATCGAAGCGATGCTCTCGGGCTGCCCGGTGGTGGCGTTCCGCCGCGGCAGCGTCCCGGAGCTGGTCGAGCCCGGCGTCACCGGATTCATCGCCGACTCGCCCGAGGAGATGGCGGAGCTGGTTCGGCCGGGCGGCCCGCTGGACCGATTCGATCGCGGCTGCTGCCGGGGTCGCGCGGTAACGCGCTTCAGTCGTACGCGAATGGTGGAGGAACACGAGCGGCTCTATCGCCAGGTCCTGGAGCAGCAGGGCATTGCGCCGGAAGTGCGGGTGGCGTGATCAGCGATCTCGTCCCGATCTCCATGACCGAGGCGGTGGGTTACGGAGCGATCGACTGCGCTCACGAAACACCGATCGAAGACGCACTCGTCCTCAAGAACAACCGGCTGTTCGCCGCACTCGATTCGCACGGCATGATCCGGCCCCCGGGCCACTGCGCGCTGGGCTACTTCCAGGACGACACCCGGATGCTGAGCCACTATGCGCTTCGCGCCCGAGGCGGCCCCGCATCGCTGCTGTCGGCGCAGGTTCCCCGATCGTATCTCGCTCAGATCGATACGGCGGTGAAGGACGTGAGCCTGGGCCAGGGAAACGAATGGGATCCGATCAACGCGATCCACATTCGGCGTGAACTGCTCCTCTCCGACCGCCTCACCGAGCGGCTCACTGTCACCAACTACATCAGACAGCCGCTGGACTACTGGTGCGAGCTGGTGGTGGCCTCTGATTTCGCCGACATCTTCGAAGTCCGGGGATGGCAGCGCACCACCCGGGGCCAGTTCTATGCGCCCCGGCAGCTCGATCCGTGCACGCTGGTCCTGGCCTATCGCGGGGTCGACGGCCGGCTGATCCAGACCGTCATCCGGTTCCGCAGCCCTCCCACCAAGCTTTCCGCTGGCTGTGCCCGCTGGGAATTCCAGATCGGACCCAACGAGAATTTCGTGACGGAGTGGGAAGTCATGGCGGAGAGCCGCACCGCGCCCCGGCCGGTGCAGCCGCCGCTGCCGCTGGAAGACGAACGCTCGTCGATGGACAAGGTGTACGACACCTGGCGCTCCCACTGCACCCGCTGGTCCAGCGATGACGACCAGTTCGCCGCGGTGCTCGATCGCGCGGTAGACGACCTGCGATCACTCTACTCGGAAGTCGACGGTGACGATGTAATCACTGCGGGTATCCCCTGGTACTCAACGGTGTTCGGGCGCGATTCCCTGATCACCTCGCTGCAGCTGCTGCCGCTCAATCCCGGGGTGGCGCGAGACACTCTGCGCTACCTGGCGCAGCGGCAGGGCACCAAGGTCGACCCCGCCACCGGCGAAGCTCCCGGGAAGATGCTCCACGAGCTCCGGCGCGGCGAGATGGCGCGGGCCGGTGAAATTCCGTTCGCGCCTTCGTACGAGACGGTGGATGCCACGCCGCTCTGGCTGGTACTCCTGCATGAGACCTGGCGCTGGACCGGCGATCATGAACTGGTTCGCCAGCTCCTGCCCAATGCCGATCGGGCGCTCCAATGGATCGACCAGTACGGCGACCTCGATGGCGACGGGTTCGTCGAATATTCGCGGACATCCAAACACGGTCTCGTCAACCAGGGCTGGAAGGATTCCGGCAATGGGGTGCCCTTCCCCGACGGCACCCTGCCGGAGCCGCCGATCGCTCTGGTTGAGGTGCAGGGGTACATCTACGACGCCAAGCGGCGGATGTCGGAGCTTTACCAGGCCTTCGGCCGGACCGACGACGCCGCACGCCTGCGCCAGGAAGCAAACAAGCTCTGCGAAGCGATCCGCAACACCTTCTGGCTGGAAGATCTCGGCACCTTTGCGCTGGCGCTCGATGGCAAGAAGCGGCCGCTTCCCACCGCCACCACCAACGCGGGCCACCTGCTCTGGAGCCGAGTTCCCACTCCCGAACAGGCGGCGAAGCTGGCCCGCAGCTTTACCGGCAAGGATTTCTTTTCGGGCTGGGGAATTCGGACGCTCAGTGCGGTCCATCCGGTGTACAACCCGATGAGCTATCACGATGGGTCGGTCTGGCCCCACGACAACGGCATCGTGATCCTGGGCCTTTCGTTGTACGGTCATACCAAGGCGACCCTGCCGGTAATCCGCGCGCTTCATGAGGCGGCATTGCACTCCAACAACCAGCGGCTGCCCGAGCTGTTCTGCGGAATGAACCGCAGCATCGGGGCGCGCCCGGTGCTCTATCCGGTAAGCTGCTCGCCGCAGGCCTGGGCCTCCGGTTCTCTCTTCATGATGATGCAGGCCGCGCTCGGGCTGCTGCCCGAGGCGCCGGGCCGGGTGCTGCACATCCGCAATCCGGTGCTGCCCGACTTCCTCGATCAGCTCACGGTCACGGGATTACGAGTGGGAAAGACCCGTGTGGCGCTGCAGTTCCGGCGGCATGGGGACCGGACGCTGGCCAACCTGCTTGGGATGGAAGGAGACCCCCTCCAGCTCAGAATCGAACTCGGCTGACGCGATCAGCCGGCGCGAGCCGACCTGGCGCCAACCGCGGCAGCGCCGAGGAGGCCGACATCGGGGTTGGTGATGACATGCACCGGGATGGCGGATATGAAGTCGGCCAGTCGCCCCTTGGCGAGGAACGCCTTGATGAACGAACCCGCCGCGAGCTGGGCCACGATCCGCGGAGCGATCCCGCCGGCGATGAACACTCCCCCGGTTGCGAGCAGCGCCAGTGCCAGGTTCCCGGCATGGGCTCCATAAACCGACACGAACATCTCCACCGCTCGCCTGCAGTTGGGATCGGTTCCGGCCCCCGCATGGCGGGTGATCACGGCGGCGGGATCCTCGGTGCCCATCTCCTGACTGACCGCCGGATTTTCCGGGGCGAAGCCGCTCGCTACCAGAAACCGATAGACGTTCACCAATCCCGCCCCCGACAGCACCCGCTCGTATGAGACGTGTCCGAATTCGTCACGAAGGAAGGCGAGGAGCGCGTCTTCCGTAGGTGAGGACGGCGCAAAGCTCATGTGCCCCGCCTCCGACGGCAGCACCCGCGGCGGGACGCTGTCCTGGAGTACGAACGCGGTGCCGAGCCCGGTGCCGGCTCCGAGCAGCGCCAGCGGCCCGTCGGCGGCGGGCTGGCCGGCCTGGAGCGTCTTGAGGTCGGCTGGCCGGAGCAGATGGAGTCCCGACGCCACCGCGCTGAAATCATTGATCAGGACCACCGACGGAAGCCCCAGCACCTC
>DASSTY010000389.1:0-2868 GCA_035707585.1 Gemmatimonadales bacterium | reverse complement strand
TCCGACCATGCAGCCGCCGCAGGCGCTGCATCCGACCGGCGGCGGTAGGGGCGGGGTTCCCCCGCCCCTACCGCCGCTCCGACCAAAGGAGACTCCCATGTCCGTCCTCGCCACCATCGGCCTTCTGCTCGTCATCGCCTGGGTACTCGGCTTCATCATCTTTCATGTTGCCGGGTTCCTGATCCACATCCTCCTCATCGTCGGCGCGATTCTGCTCCTGGTCGGCCTCTTCCGCCGGGCCGTCTAGAGGGGCTGTCGGTGGGGCTGGATGGAACCGAAGGGCCCTCTGGACGGTTTTCAGAGGGTCTGGGTGTCATTCTGGCCCCCAATTTGCTAAATTGAGAGATGTTCCCGGGTCCGGCCTGGCCGGATCGTTGGTTTCCCTGAACCTGGTATTCTGTGGCACGTAGATCCCGATCTCGCAGCAAGTCGTCTGGTACCGATTCCGTCCCGCATTTCCGTCGTTCCCCTGGCCGGTCCATGCAGTCGCATCGAGACTGGCTGCTCTCCCTGCACGGCCCCGTCTGCGCCTACTGCGGCGCGGAGACCACTCCCGAAGCGATCACCCTGGACCATGTGCGTCCCCGTCGAGGCCAAACAGCCTACGATCGGCCGGACAACCTGGTGCTGGCGTGCCGGGAGTGCAACGCGGCCAAGGCAGACACCCCGCTGGTGGCGTTCCTGATGCAGCGCCGCTCGCGCGGAGTGTTCCTGCTGCACTACGGCGAGCACCTCTCGGAGCCGCTCAAGGAGCTGGCTCGACAGGCCTCCGAACGGCCGATTCTGCCCAAGGACTGAGTCGCCGGTATCTCAGACGCCAAACGGGGCCGCTCTGGAAGCGGCCCCGTTTGCATTTCCCGGAAGAGCGGAACTACTGCCGGCAGGCGGCGTGCGGATCGGGCTTGGGGTGATCCACCACCAGCCGCTGGTCGCGATTGGCGACTGTCATCGCGATGTCGTCGACCAGCTGCGCCACCCGCGCCATGTGCGGGTAGTCGATGTACTGCGGCTCATCGGTAACCTGATGGTAGTCCTGATGCTCGTTGGTAGTAAAGAACGTGATCGGGATGCCATAGCGGGCATACATGTAGTGGTCGCTCCGGCAGTAGATCTGGGCCGGATGTCCCGGAGCATCGTATGAGTAATCGAACTTGAAGCCGTGGTGGTTGGCCTGATTCACCGAATCCACCAGGTCTCCCAGCTGGGTTGAGAGCCGGCGCGATCCGATCAGCTGCAGGTAATCATCGCCGCCCATCCCCGGCACATCGGCAGCGGTGCCGCGTCCGATCATGTCGATGTTGAGCTGTGCCACGATGGAGTCGCGCGGCACGGTGGGATGATCGGTGAACCACTGGGAGCCGTAGAGTCCCTTTTCCTCGCCGGTGTGCCACACGAAAAGAATAGAACGGCGCGGTACGGCATCGCCCTTGAGCGACGCCATTTTCTGGGCGATTTCAAGCACGCTCACCGTGCCCGAGCCATCGTCGTCGGCACCATTGGCGATCGAATCCAGCCGCGGCGGCGAAATCTTCCGAAGCGAGTCCTTGATGGCGTTGATCTTCACCATCTCGTCGGCGGTGGCGGGACGCGGCTGATCTTCCGCGCCGCGCGGGCGCACGATCCGATTAAACGCCTTGAGCGAATCGTGCTCGACGACCGGGTGCTGGATCCCGACGTGATCGTTGTGCGCGCCGATCGCCACATACTGATGCTTGAGCACCGGATCGCGGCCGGGGAGAATCGCCACCACGTTGCGGGCGGGGTAGGGCACCGGCGCCTTCCGATAGCGCACTGCCGCATCAACAGTCTTGCCGGCGGCCCCCGGCTTGAGCCCGCTCAGCGGGGCGCCGAGCATCTGCTCCGCGATGGCGTTGCTGATCAGGATGCCCAGCGGGGCCGGTCCGCCCTGCGGCTCACCCTCGTCGAGCCCCGACTGCGGTTGCGCCAGGAACGCGATGAACGGCGGCGGCGATACGTCGAGCGTGGCGACCGCGATGCCCACGGCATCGGGATAACGGTCGAGCCCGCCGCGACTCCAGAACTGCCAGCCAGGTTTGCCGGGCTGATCGGCCGGCGCGGAGAGCACCACCAGCTTTCCGGCCGCCTGCGCCGCGGTGATCCCGGTGGTGTCGCCCGCCGGCCCGCCGTAGATGACCGGCACCGCTTGACCTTCCATGTGGTCGCCGAAGGGAAGGAATCCCGGCACCTGCGGCAACACGACATAATCCTTGCCCAGCGCCAGCGCGCTGCCAGCCACCGTCAGCGTCGAGGCGGTGTCCACGCCCTGCTCGATCATGTTGACGGTCTGGAAGTAGGTCCCGTTCTCTCCCGCGGGCTGCAGCCCCAGCTGCTTCACCTGGCCGGCGATGTAATCGGTTGCCTTGACGTTCCCGATCGTGCCGGCTTCGCGGCCCATCATCGAATCGTCGGCGTAGATGTAGAGCCGAGTCATCAGATCTGGCACGCTGATGTCGGCGCTGGTGGGTTGCGGCGCGTGCTTGAGCGGCAGCAGGCCCGCGCTCTCGTGAGAAGCCGGCGTCGACTGGGCCGGTTCTGGCGTTGCAGGTGCGGACGGGGCGCAAGCAACGGCCGCAAGTACCCCGACTGCCCCGGCCAGCCGGGGCAGGTTACGATGGGAACCGCGCATCAGGACTCCAGTGGCGTAGAGGAATCAGCGCCGGCGCCGGCCAGCCGCTGGTGTTGCGGCGCCGATTCCAGCGCCGCGGATACGATCCGTGCCTGTTCCGCGGCATGCGCCGTGGCGTAGCCCTCGGCGGGGCTGGCCCGGAACGGACGGCCAACGTATTCGAGATTGATGCGCCGCTCCGCCGCGAGGTCGCGCAGCCGCGGCTCCATGTAGCTCCACGC
>DASSTY010000388.1:0-2939 GCA_035707585.1 Gemmatimonadales bacterium | reverse complement strand
GCCTGGGGAATGAGCAGCAGGGGGACCAGCAGTACCGCGCCAAGCCGCATTGTATGCAATCGCATCTGGCCTCCGCGATTCGGGAGTGGTGTTGCCCGAAGCGAGACGACTCAGCTGACCGCGGGCACACACCGGCGCTACCGTTTGGCTTAGCTCGTGGGGCGTACGGGCCTACGGTAAGAATCGCACTTTCTATGCTTTCCCGATGGCCCGCGCCAGCCACGCCAGCGCGTAACGAAGATCCCGCATCGCTGTTGGCGCGCTGATGTTGAGAGCCTCGCCCACTTCCGCCAGCGTGAGCCCGCCGAAGTAGCGCAGCTCCAATGCCTGCGCCGCGCGCGGGTTGGCCTGTTCGAATTGGGTGAGATGGTGATCCAGCGACAACAGTGCGTCGGGATCGACCGTTTCGGTGGCGAGGGCCGCGCCGAGCTGTTCCGGATCGAAGCGAACGAGGACGACATCACCGCCGCGCTTCTGGGCGCTTCGCTCGCGGGCATGGTCCACCAGAATCCTTCGCATGGCTCGCGATGCCACCGCGAAAAAGTGCGCCCGATCCTGCCAGTTGACTTCTCCCGCCGCCGCCAGTCGAAGATAGGTCTCGTGCACCAGAGCGGTAGTGTTCAACGTGTGTTCGTCGCGTTCGTGGCGAAGGCGCTGGTGCGCCAGCGTGCGCAGCTGCCGGTAGGCCGACTCGAACGCCGCACCGGCAGCAGCCGGGTCGCCCTCGCGCCAGCGACGGAGCTGGCCGGTCAGGTCATCGGTGCCGGTCACCGATTCGCCCGGCCCCATCGGGCCAGTTGGTCGGTCGCCAGTCGGGCGAGGTCTTCCAATGCCAGGCGGGCTCCTTCGCGTTCCGCCCGTTGGCCTGCGGCCGAGTCGCAACTGTTCCGCAGAATCCGCTCCATTTCTCCGATAGCCTCGCTGAGGTACGGCGTACGCCCGGCATCGAGGTCTGCCCTCGCGGCGGTGCATCCGGCGAGCAGCGCCATGGCGGATTCGGGATCGTCGTGCAGCAGCCACTCGCATGTGGCTTCGACGGTAGCGACCAGCGAGAGTCGTTCGCCCATTTCCGTCTGCGCGGCGATGGCAGCCGCGAAGTGCCGAGCGGACTCGGCCCGCCGCCCTTCCCGGAGAGCAATCCGGCCCAGCAGCCTTTCGCACTCCGCCTCACCCGATCGAATGCCGGCCGCTCGCCGGACTGCGAGAGACTCTTCCGCGGCTGCTCGCGCGCCGGCCAGGTCTCCCGAATCGAGCCGCAATTCAGCCAACACCCCCAGCGCGTAGCCCAGAGCCCAGCCGTGACCTGCCGCCCGCAGCATCGGCAGGAGATCGGCCTCGAGATGCTGCCGGCTCACCGGTCTCCTGGCTTCGAGGGCGCAGTGAATGAACCGTACCTCGAACGTGGGCCACGCCAGTTGATCGCCCACTTGCTGGAGCAGACGGCCGGTCTGCTCCCGGAGCCGCAGGGCGCGCTCCGCGTCTCCCCGAACAACTGCCAACGATGCCAGATGCCCGGTGGCATAGGCCAGCGATCGCTGGTCGCCCGTCTCCTGGTGGATCGCGAGCGCCTGCTGGAAATAGCTCTCGGCGTCGGCAAACTTCGCCTGGAGCAGTGCAATCCAGCCCAGGTTGATGCACGATACTGCGATGCCGCGGGCATCCTGCCTCTGCCGATGCAGCTCCAGCGCCTCGGTGGATGCCTGCGCTCCCTCGGGCAGCCGGCCGAGTAGATGCGCACACCATCCCAGATGATTCAGCGCGCGGGCGGCGCCGGTTGTGTCACCCGCCGCACGGAACCGCGCCAGCGCCGCCTCGAAATAGCGAAGAGGAACAGTCTGGTGCGTGCCGATGGTGCCGGTGAGCGAGCCGAGCAGCGTCAGCAGGTGGGCATGCTGAGCGGGGCCCAGAATTTTCCCGGCACTGTCGAGCCGCTCTTCCATTCGTGAGAGCAGCGCCACGATGGCGCGGAGGGATCCGGTGCGCACCAGCCAGTGGCGGTGCAGGGCGGTAGCCATCCGCGCCGCGGTGGTGAAATCGTCATGGTCGATCAGCCAGGACAAGGTCGCGCGGATATCGTGCTGGACGTCGCGCAGCCGAGCCAGGTGGAACACCTGGTCGGGCCCGGCCAGCGCGGGGCCGATCTCCAGGGCAATTGAGCTGAACCACTCCGCATGGCGGCCGCGCGCGGCGGCGCCTTCTCCCGACTGCTCCAGCCGCTCGCGGGCAAATTCGCGGATCGTGCTCAGCATGCCGAACCGTGCCACGCCGTCCGGCGAAGGGTGAACCAGCAGGAGCGCCTTGTCCGCCAGCGATTCCAGCCGCGTCTCGGCTTCGCCCGGCGAGCAGTCGTTCACGATCGCCGCCGCCATTTCAGCCCGGAAGGGGTCCTCGCACACCGAGACCAGCCGGAACACCCGCTGCTCATCGGGGCTCAACAGGTCATAGCTCCAGCCGATGGCGTCACGCAGCGTGCGATGGCGGGCCGGAAGGTCTCGCTGGACCGCCTGGAGCCAGGTCGTCGACTGCTCCAGCCGCTGCATCAGTGCCTTCATGCCCAACGTGCGCACCCGCGCGGCCGCGAGCTCGATGGCGAGGGGAAGCCCGTCCACCCGGCGGCAAATGGTCGTGACGAACGGCAGGTCCTCGTCGGTCAGTACGAACGACGGATCGCGTGCCGCCGCCCGGTGGAGGAACAGCTGGACGGCTTCGGCATCGCGCTGTGCCGCCGGTTCGACGACGCTATCGGCGGGCAGTTCCAATGGCGTAATCGCCAGCTCCTGCTCGCCGGTGACGCCGAGTGGCGCCCGGCCGGTGGCGAGGACTCGAAGCTCCGGTGCGTGGGCCAGGAGCTGCGCGATGAACCGGGCGATCTCGGGGATGTGCTCGCAGTTGTCCAGCACCAGCAGGAGATCCGAGCGAGCGCAGAATTGACGGACCCG
>DASSTY010000387.1:0-4002 GCA_035707585.1 Gemmatimonadales bacterium | reverse complement strand
ACGGCAACTCAATGCGGTCGCACTCCGGCTCAATACGCGTCCGCGGAAGACCCTGGGGTTTCGGACACCAGCGGAGACGCTTGCGTGCACTGTTGCATCGACCGGTTGAATCCACAGTCGTTGTTTTTTTGTGGGCTCCGCTTGAAGACCACCCTCCGCGTCCCCCGCGGCTCCGCGTGGAATCACTGGACCAGCATCGCGACCCTTGGACATGACTCACCCGGAGAACCCGGAGGACCCGGAGGGTGGCCCGGGGCGGAATCCAAAAACAAAAAAGAAAAAACAAAAGAAATGATGTTGTGGGTGGCACACGGAGTCAGGATTGCCTGACGCACTCTCTGTGTTCTCCGTGTGCTCCGGGTGAGCCTCGTGTCCAAGGACCCGGATCTCCCTCCGCGTCCTCCGCGGCTCCGCGTGGAATCACTGGACCAGCATCGCGATCCTTGGACAGGACTCACCCGGAGAACCCGGAGGACCCGGAGGGGTGCGTCACACCGAACCCACAAAACAAAAAACAAAAACAATGATGCTGTGGGTGGTGCACGGGGGTTCGAATTGTAATCGGAACCCTCCGTGTTCTCCGGGTGAGCCACATGTTCAGGGGCCTCGAACTCTCTCCGCGCCCTCCGCGGCTCCGCGTGAAATTGTTTTTTACTTAGAGCCGGCAGCATCCCAGGACAGAATGATCTTCCCGAAGCTCTCGTTGTGCTCCATCGCGGCGTGGGCAACGGCGGCATCCTGCATCGCGACTACCCGATCAACCACCGGCCTGAGCTCGCCGCGGTCGAACAGCGGCAGCATGTTGCGCGCAAAGTCTGCCACCAGCGCGGCGCGTTCGTCGCTCGAGCGCGTCCGCATGACGGCTCCGATAATTTCGAGGCGCTTCGCCAGCACCGGGGCGAGATCCACCTCGCTGCGGCTGCCCGCCAGAAATCCCAGCAGCACCAGCCGCCCGCGCGGGGCCAGGATTGCCAGATTGTCGGCCAGCGCGGGGCCGCCGAGAACATCGAGGATCGCATTGACCGGCTGTCCCACCGCCTCGCGAAAACCGCCGCCGATCGGGTGACGGCTCGTGTCGATCGGATGATCCAGTCCGTACACCGTCATCCGCGCCAGCTTGTCGGCGCTGCGGCTGGTGCCGATCACAATGGCGCCGAGCTCGTGAGCGATCTGCACCGCCGCAGTGCCGACGCCGCTCGCTGCCGCATGGATCAGCACCCGCTCTTTGGACTGCACCCGCGCGCGGATCACCAGTGCGTCATACGCAGTGAGGAATGCTTCAGGAATGGCGGCAGCTTCGGCGTCGGTAAGCGATGATGGAACGGCCATCGCTTCATCGGCATTCACCACCACCTCTTCGGCGCAGGCACCGCCGCCCACCAGTCCCATCACTCGGTCGCCCACTTTCCAGCGGGTCACTCCCGGCCGCACCGCTTCGACTCGTCCGGCGTATTCCAGTCCCGGGATGTCGGCCGGCCAGCCGTGCGGCGCCGGGTAGCGTCCCTGCCGCTGCAGGATGTCGGCCCGGTTGAGTCCAGCCGCGCCCACCTGCACCCGAATCTGCCCGGGGCCCACCGCCGGCCTCGGCACCTCGACGATTCGCATGACCTCAGACCCGCCGGCTCCCTGGTAAATCAGCGCTCGCATCATCATCTCCCCGATGAACCCCCTGCCCGCCTCGGCCGCTGTGCGTCTCTCCCAATCCGCTCCGGCGCGGCAGATTCGGATTGTCCGTCATCCCGGCCGGCAAGATCCCTCGACTCCGCGGCCTGCGGCCGCTTCGCTCGGGATGACACCGATGCCGGACCACTCCCTCCCGTCTTCCCGTCTGTCCGTCAGTCCGCCCGTCAGTCCGTCCGTCTGTCCGTCTGTCCGCCTGTCCGCCTGTCCGCCTGTCCGCCCGTCCGTCTATCTCACCGAAAATCCCGACTCCGATGATTCACCCGCCCCATCGGCAGCTCCTGAAACCGCTCGCCCACCACGTTGCGCACTTCGCCATCGCGTTCGAACCGGCCCAGCACCAGCAGAAACGGTGCGTACTTCACCACCTCCTGAAACTCCTCCACCAACCGGTTCGACACGATCACGTTGATGAAACCATATTCGTCTTCCAGCAGAATGAACAGTACGCCGTTGGCGCTCTCGGGCCGCTGGCGAATCGTTACCATCCCCGACACCACGACTCGTTCGCCGCCGGCGAGCTGCAGGAGATCGCGGCTGTGGAGCACATGGGCGCGCTGCAGCCGGCGGCGGGCCCGCTCCATCGGATGGCCGGTGAGACTGATCCCCAGCGCGTGGTAATCCAGCACGATCAGTTCATCCCGGGTAAGCGGCCTCGGCGCAAATCCGTCATCGCTCTGCCGATCAGGCCCCGGCGCCAGCGGCAGCTGATCGCCCGCCACGCGCAGCCCCTCCCACGCCGCCCGCCGCCGATCGCTCTCCCACGCACCAAAGGCACCGGCCCGCGCCAGCGCCAGGACGTCGTCGCGCCGGAGCCCGCCGCGCCGCACTACATCGCCGATGCTGGTAAAGAGCGCCGTCGCCTGCGCCGCTTCCAGTGCGTCGAGGGTTCGGTCGCCCATCCCGCGAACATGCCGCCAGCCGATGCGGAGCGCCGGGCGATCGGGGTCGGTGCCCGGCTCCACAGTGCACTCGCGCGCGCCATCACGCAGACAGGGCGGCAGCACCTCGACACCCAGCCGTTTGGCGTCGTGCACTATGGTGGAAGGCGCATAGAAACCCATCGGCCAGGCGTTGAGCAGCCCGGCGTAGAACTCCGCCGGATAATGCCGCTTGAGATACGCCGTGGCATAGGCGATCAGCGCAAAGCTCCAGGCGTGCGATTCGGGAAAGCCGTAATTGGCAAACCCCTCCAGATCGTCGCGAATCTGTTTTGCCACTGTCTCCTCGATGCCCTGCTCCATCATGCGCATCTGGAGATGATCCAGCTCGCCGAACAGGCGGTCGCGTTTGCGATAGGCACCCATGGTGCGGCGGAGCGCATCGGCCTCCGCCGCCGTGCAGCGGCCCAGCGACATGGCGATGGCCATGGCCTGTTCCTGAAAGATCGGAATCCCCTGGGTTCGCGCCAGAATCGGCTCCAGCAGCGGATGGAGATACACCACCGGCTCGTATCCTCGCCGCCGGCGAGTGTAGGGCCGGACGAACCGCGCCTGAATCGGACCCGGCCGAATCAGCGATACCTGCACCACGATGTCATACAGCCGCTCGGGACGAGTCTGCAGAATCGAAGCGATCTGCGCCCGGCTTTCAATCTGAAAAGTGCCGATGGTGTCGCCCCGCGAAATCAGTTCATAGGTGGGCGCGTCATCCTGCGGCAGGCGGTACAACTCGGGCCGCACTCCGGTACGCCGTTCAATCTGATCAAAAGCCCGCCGCACCATCGAGAGCGCACCGAGTCCCAGGAAATCGAACTTGGGGACACCCAGCGAATCGAGATCGTCCTTGTCGAACTGAAGAATGGTGCGGCCCATCGTGGTGGGCTCGATCGGCAGATAGGCGCCGAGCGGTGTCGAAGCGAGCACGAACCCGCCGACGTGAGTGGAACGCTGCCGCGGCAGTCCATCCAGCGCGCGCATCAGCGCCAGCAGGGTGCGGCCCCGGGCATCATCCAGTGAAAGGCCGAGGCGCCGGGCCACACCATCGGCAGCCAGTTTGCCGGCGGCTTCGGCCGGCTCTTCATGGTGCAGCCGTTTGGAAATGCGCTGCGCCACCTCGACCGGATAACCCAGTGCCCGCATCGCATCGAGCAGCGCGTTGGGCGCTCGGTAATGCTGCACCGTGCCGGTGATGGCCGCGCACGCCCGGTCGTACCGCCCGTACACATAGTTGAGCAGCTCTTCCCGCCGGTCGTGCTCGATATCGAGGTCTATGTCGGGCGCTTCGGTCTGTCCATCGACTCGGCTCTCCGAGAGAAACCGTTCGAACAGGAGACCGTTGGCCACCGGATCGACCGCGGTAATACCCAGACAATAGGCCACG
>DASSTY010000386.1:0-2745 GCA_035707585.1 Gemmatimonadales bacterium | reverse complement strand
GCCCTGGCCGAACTGCATCGCCTGCTCGGTGTGCCCGATCCCGCCGACGCGGCGATCGCAATCGACGATTCCGACGCCACTCCCGTCTACCAGCAGATCATCGACCAGGTGCGCACCGCCGTGGCGCTGGGCCGTCTCGCCCCCGACGACCGGCTCCCCACTGTGCGGCAGTTAGCGGCCGATCTCGGCGTGGCACCGGGAACTGTCGCCCGCGCCTACCAGGAACTGGAACAGCTGGGCTGCGTCGTTACCGATGGCAGCAAGGGCACCAGAATCGCGCCGGCCCGCCCGGTGGAGCTCTCGAGTTACGCCCGCTCGGCGCGGCTGGTCTCGCTGATGCGTCCGATCGTGGTGACCGCCTCCCACCTCGGCGCCTCGCCCGATGAGATTCGCGCCGCGCTCGACCTTGCCGTGCAGATGATCTACCCCGCCGAACCGCTGGCACCGCTGGCGGCAGCGGGTTCACCTCAGACCGGAAGCCGTTATGACTGACGTCGCCGGCCGCACCGCCACCCAGGCGCCACTGGCCAGTGAACAGGAAGCCCGCGCCGTCGCCGAAGCCGCCCGCGAGCAGGAATGGCAGGCGCCCAGTTTCGTGCGGGAGATGTTCGAGGGAAATTTTCGGTTCGACCTGATCCACCCCTATCCGATGATCGCTCCGGAAGAAGTCGAGCGGGCACGTCCGTTCCTGGAGCGGCTGGCGCGCTTCATGGCGGAGGAGGTGGACAGCAACCGAATCGATCGAGAAGGAAAGATTCCGCCCGAAACGGTGGAGGGATTGCGGGCCACCGGTGCGTTCGGGATCAAAATTCCGAAGGAATACGGCGGGCTGGGACTGAGCCAGACCAGTTACACCCACGCCATCGGAATCGTTACCGCGTTCGACGGCAACATCACCGCACTGCTCTCGGCCCATCAGTCGATCGGGCTTCCCCAGCCGCTCAAACTCTTCGGCACGCCGGAGCAGAAGCAGAAGTACTTCCCCCGGCTGGCCAAAGGCGCCATCTCGGCGTTCGCGCTGACCGAAACCAACGTGGGCTCCGACCCCGCCGCGGTAAGCACCCACGCCGAGCTCTCACCCGACGGCACGCACTACGTGCTCAACGGCGAAAAGCTCTGGTGCACCAACGGCACCGCCGCCGAGCTGATCGTGGTGATGGCGCGCACCAGCGAAAAGAAGATCACCGCGTTCATCGTGGAAACCGACTGGCCCGGCGTCGAAGTGGTGACCCGCTGCCACTTCATGGGACTGCGCGCGCTGGAAAATGGCGTGCTCCGGTTTACCAACGTGAAGGTGCCGGTGGAAAACGTCCTCTGGGGCGAGGGCAAAGGCCTCAAGCTCGCGCTGATCACCCTCAATACCGGGCGGCTCACCCTGCCGGCATCGTGCGTAGCGGCCGGCAAGCGGTGCCTCGAGATCGCCCGGCGGTGGGCCAACGAGCGGGTCCAGTGGGGCGCGCCGATCGGCAAGCACGATGCGGTGGCGCAGATGATCGGGCGGATGGCGGCGGAAACGTTCGCGATGGAGGCGGTGTCCGATCTGGCCAGCGGTCTGGCCGATCGCGGCAACACCGACATTCGCCTGGAAGCCGCGATGGCCAAGATGTGGAACACCGAAACCTGCTGGCAAATCGTGGACGACACGGTCCAGATCCGGGGCGGCCGGGGGTATGAGACTTCCGACAGTCTGCGAAACCGGGGCGAGTGGGCCCCGCCGGTCGAGCGGATGATGCGCGACTTCCGGATCAATCTGATCTTCGAAGGCACCAGCGAGATCATGCGGCTGTTCATCGCGCGCGAAGCGGTGGACACCCATTTGCGACTGGCCGGCGCGCTGATCGATCCCAAGGTCCCCACCAGCCAGAAGATTCGCACGCTGGTGAAATCAGGCGCCTACTACGCCTACTGGTATCCCAAGCTGTGGCTGGGCGGCTTGAGTCTCCGGCGGTACGGCGAGTTCGGCCCATTGGCCAAACACCTGCGCTATGCCCAGCGAACCTCGCGCCGGCTGGCGCGGGCGCTGTTCCATGCGATGATCCGCTTTGGCCCCAAGTTGGAGAAGCGGCAGGCGGTGCTGGGCCGGCTGGTCGAGATCGGCGCCGAGCTGCTGGCCATCTCGGCGACGTGTTCACGGGCGCAGGCGATGGTGCGGCAGGATCCGTCGAACCAGGGGCCGGTGGAGCTGGCCGCTCTTTTCTGCCGCCAGTCGCGCCGGCGTATCGCCGACCGGTTCGATGCGCTTTTCGACAACGAGGACGTGTCGACCTATCGCACCGCGCAGCAGGTCATGCGGGGAGAGCATGCCTGGCTGGAGACCGGACTTCCAGCGGAACATGGCCAGTAGGCCGCCGGTTATATTCGGCCTCACCATTCAGGAGACCAGGGAACCATGCCCATCGCCGAAGGCCGCACCATCGCGTTCACCGGCCCGGAAGCCATCGACGTCGCCGTGCTGGAAACGTTCGAGTACGCCGGCCCCGATCAGGAAATCGTCACCGAGACGCGGGAGTTCAGCGCGGTCTGCCCCTACAGCGGACTGCCCGACTACGCCACGCTCACGATTCGCTACGTGCCGAGCGACCGGTGCATCGAGCTCAAGAGTCTTAAGTATTACGTCAACAGCTTCCGCAGCGTCGGCATCTTTCAGGAGCACGCGACGGCGCGCATCGCGGAGGATCTCCAGCGCGTCCTGGCGCCGAAGCAGCTGACGGTGACGACGGTGTACAACACGCGGGGCGGGTTTGA
>DASSTY010000385.1:0-2989 GCA_035707585.1 Gemmatimonadales bacterium | reverse complement strand
CAGCACGCCGGTACGCTCGATATGCTGGAGAAACTTGAGCCCCAGTCCCTTGCCGGTATGCGCGCCTTCGATGATTCCGGGGATATCGGCCACCACGTAGGTTCGGTTTCCCGCCAGCGCCACCACGCCGAGCTGCGGCTCCAGGGTGGTGAACGGATAGTCGGCGATTTTGGGACGCGCGGCAGAGATGACCGAGAGCAGTGTGCTCTTTCCGGCGTTGGGTTCTCCCACCAGGCCGACATCGGCCAGCAGCTTGAGGAGCAGTTCCAGGCGGCGTTCGGCGCCTTCCTCTCCCGGTTCCCACTCGCGCGGGGCCTGATGGGTTGGCGTGGCAAACCGGGCGTTACCGCGCCCGCCCCGCCCGCCTCGCGCTACCAGCAGGGTATCGCCCGGTTCGATCAGTTCGCCGAGGAATTCGCCGGTGTCGGCATCGCGCACTTCGGTGCCCGGCGGGACCGGGAGGGTGATGTCGTCGGCCGATGCGCCGGTCATGCTCTTGCCCTTGCCGTGCTGGCCGCGTTCCGCCTTCCAGATGGTGCGGTAGCGGTAGTCCAGCAGGGTGGAAAGGTTGCCATCGGCCCGCAGATAGATGCTGCCGCCGCGCCCGCCATCGCCTCCGTCGGGACCGGCCTTCGGCTTGTACTTGAAGCGCGCAAAGGAGCACGCCCCCGAGCCGCCGGTCCCCGCGATTACCTGAACCACTGCCCGATCGATGAACATCAGTCGCTCGGCGCCCAGCTTTCGCGTACGCCGCGCCAGAGCTCCTTGACCTTTTTCCATTGGTCGAACGAGAGCAGCGGATTGACGATGGACAGCACCCCCTCCACCTGGGCAAAGGAAGCGCCGGTGTTGAGCGCACCCCTGAGATGCGAGTGCAGCTGCCGCGGCGTCTCCATTACCGCCGTTTGCGCCACCGTACAGAGCTCGCGCCGCATGAGATCGAGACCCGAACGAGACATGGTGCGGCCGTAGCCGTAGATGATCATCCATGCATCCAGTGCCGGATTGAGTGCGCGGACGTTTTCGCGCAGCTTCCGGTAGTTATCGCCGTAGATCTGGGCGCAGGCGGCTTCTCCCCGCGCCAGCCATTCCGATTCATGACCCAGCTCCGCGCCTTCGTCTGCAGCGGGGGCGGGCACGCCACTGACCCGCCGCCAGACCCCCGCCGCGACCAGCGCGCGGGGATAGCCCACCATCAACACCGACTGCAGCAACAGTTCCTCGACCCATTGCACCGGCACTTGCGTGTCCTTGGCGGCAAGTGCCCGCTCGCGGATTTCCGGCTCATACCCCTGAGCGATGGCCGCCGCGAGGCGAACCAGATCTCGAGTGGGTGGATCCAGTAGTCTGTCCTGCTTCGCCATCATGATACTCCCCGAGAAGTCGTACCAGACATCGATTCCTTCGGCGACGGTACCGCAAAGCGCAGATCGCCGGAGAGGCGGAGCTCACCGGTAATTTCACCGCGCGTATTCCGGATCGGGCGGCCGCCATGCGCCGCCACCCGGGCCAGCGGGGAATCGCCCGCGCGTTCCGGCAGCAACCGGGCAACCAGTTGCTCCAGCACGCCGTGGAGCGCGATCGGTGCGCTCACCATATCACCGTCTTCCACCTTGAGGGTGATTCCCACGCCGGCGTCGGGCAGCGCCGCGCTGTATACCCCTTCGGCCCCCACCTTGGCCAGCACCCCGCCGGGCCACGCGGACATCAGGTGGGTACAGTACCGGCCGGCGCCGGCGACCAGGTCGGGGTGGCGCATCATCGCCTGGCGAATCCGCACGGCGGCCGGCTCCGCGGAGGTGATGAGCCGGGCGTAGGCGCTGGCCATCGCGTGAAGCGGCAGCCCAAAGCAAACGACCGTACAGCCATCGATGCCCAGCACCATGTCGTCCGGATCGACGCCAGTCCAGCGGGCGGTCTCCGCGATGATCCGCTGCTGTACCGGATGCTCCCGCTTCTCGTAGCCGGCGGTGGGCCAGCCGTGGTGACGCGCCAGGGCCAGCATGCCGGCATGCTTGCCGGAGCAGTTGCTCCAGACCGGTGTCGGCGTGAGGCCTTCGCGAATCATTCGCTTGGCTGGCGCGTCGCCCAGGGGGGTGTGACCACCGCAGGCCAGATCGCGTTCGCTGCAGCCGATCGCCGCCAGCATCCGCCTCGCCAGCTCGACGTGCTGCGGTTCGCTCGAATGCGACGCGCACGCCAGCGCCAGCTCCGGCTCGCCAAAACTGAACGCGTCGGCGGCACCGTCCTGTACCAGCGGCATCGCCTGAAAGGGCTTGGCCGCCGAGCGCCAGAAGGTGATCTGCTCGGGATCTCCCGCCCAGGCCACCAGGCGGCCCGACTGGTCTGCTGCAGCCACGGCAACGGTGTGCCGGGATTCGATGATTCCGCCGCGAGTGGATTCCACTGCCAGCGGCGGAACGGGCGGGAGCACTGTGCGCTCAGTCGGCATGGCGGGAAGATAGCGAGTCCCCCGCTCCGTTGACGGCACACCCTCGGCCGTTAGGTTTTTACCTCATGCCCGCCATCTTCCGCGCCGGTTGGCGGGACGGCCTCACCGCCCTTCTGCTGCTCGCGCCAACGCCGCTCGCCGCCCAGGCCTCCGCCTACCTTCCGCTGGACGACCCGCGCCTGCCCGCGCTGGAATATCTCATCACCCGTGGCACCGTTCCCGATCCCTCGCCGATGGTGCGCCCATTTCGAATCGGCGATGCGCTCGATGCCCTGGCCCGGGCCGACACCGCGCCCCACTCGCGCGACGCCGCCCTGGTTCGCTCGCTGCACGATGCTCTGACCGACAGCATCGGGGTAGACCGCTGGCGGGCCGGCGGACGCGCCGGCTTTCAGAGCTACACCCATGCCCGGCGCGATCCGCTGCACCCCGCCGGTGCCGCCGGCGCTCGGATCTATGCCCAGGCCGATCTGTCGGCGGTGTTCGGGCCCATCGTCGCGGTGACTCGTCCCACGGTGGAGCCGCGGCTGATTCGCG
>DASSTY010000384.1:0-4133 GCA_035707585.1 Gemmatimonadales bacterium | reverse complement strand
CATGCGCGTTTCTCCCGCGACCTGGCTCGTCATGGTGCAGCCATGGCAGGAAGTGGGCGAGCCGCTGGCCCGCGCCGACATGAGTCTGGGCGATTTCGAGCCAGGGCAGGAAATCGTCAGTATCGGCGGCGGCGAGGGCCGGTTTGCCATCTGGGTGGCGGAGCGGCAGCATGCGCAGGTCGAAGCGGTCGACCCCGATCCCGCCGCGGTGGCGCGCGGCGAAGCAGCGGCACGCCGGCTCAGCATGACGCGGCGCCCGCGCATCCAGTTGGGCAGCCCCACCGACCTGCCGCACGAAAGCGGGGTGTTCGACGGCGCCATCGTCGACTTCCTGACGCTCGGACCGGTGCCGGTTCCGTCCGTGCTCGGCGAAGCGGCCCGGGTGCTCAAGCCCTACGGCGTTCTGGTGGCGCTGGCGCCGGTGTGGCACGAGCCGCCCGCCCCGGAGGTCCGGAAGGAGCTGGCGACCCGGCTCGGCGTCACCGCCCACCTGGCGGTGCAGTGGAAGCAGTGGCTCCGGGCGGCCGGGCTGGTGGAGATCGTGATTCGGGACTATCCTGGCGCGGCCTGGGCCATTGACAGCCGGGTCAGTGCCATGATCCGGGGCCGCCGGGTGGCGGGATGGCAGGGCGTGCGCGCGGCGCTCTCTCCCGCGGCCCGGATGTTCTGGCGCGAGATTGCCCGACGGCGACTGGGGCTTACTCTACTGCGTGGCGTGCGCTGGCCGGAACAGCCGGCCGCGTCGTAATTACAATTCTCCTTACCCACTGGTCGAGCCCGACATGCTGACTCTCGAGACCGAAGTGCTGACGCTCCGGACCCGGCATCCGTTCATCATTGCCCGGGGCGGCAACAGCGAATACCGCACGTTGATGGTGCGCCTGGTGGATCAGGACGGAGTCGAGGGTTGGGGCGAGGCCGCCGCCACTCGCTTCTACGGCGAGACTCTGGAGACGGTACAGGCCGCCCTCAAGACCTACGGCGAACTCCTTCCCGACGATCCCTTCCAGCTCGAAGAAACCGAGCGCCGCTGGGAGCTGGCGCTGCACGGCAACCCGGCCGCGCGGATGGCGCTCTCGGCCGCACTGCACGATCTGGTTGGCAAGCGGCTCGGCACCCCCGTCTGGAAGCTGTGGGGACTCGATCGCACCACCGCGCCGAAATCAACGTTCACGATCGGCATCGACACGCCGGAGCGGATGCGGGCCAAGGTCGAGGAAGCGGCCCAGTATCCCATTCTCAAGATCAAGCTCGGCACCGATCACGACATCGAGCTGCTCCGCACCGTGCGCAGCGCCACCGATCGAGAGCTCCGGGTCGATGCCAACGCCGGGTGGACCGTCAAGCGGGCCATCTCGATGCTGCCGCTGCTGCGTGAATTTGGAGTGACTGTCCTGGAGCAGCCGCTGCCGCCCGCCGATCTGGAAGGACTGGCGGAAATCCGCCGCCACTCCGACATCCCGCTGATCGCCGACGAGAGCTGCCGCACCGCGGCCGACATCCCGCTGCTGGTGGGGAAGGTGGACGGGATCAACATCAAGACCGCGAAGTGCGGCAGTCTGCGGGAAGCGCTCCGGATGATTGCGATCGCGCGGGCGCATCACCTGACGGTCATGGTGGGGTGCATGATCGAGAGTTCGCTCGGGATCACCGCCGCCGCCCAGATTACTCCGCTGGTAGACATCGTTGACCTCGACGGCGCCGCGCTGCTGGCCAACGATCCGTTCGTGGGGGCCGAAATCACCGGAGGGCAGGTGACTCTGCCCGATGCACCGGGGCTCGGCGTCCGGCGGCGATGAGCCGATACGCTCAGGTCGCGCTTCCCCTCCCGCTCGCCGCCACCTACAGCTATGGGATTCCCGCCCCGCTCCACGATCGGGTGGCGCCGGGCGCGCGGGTGCTGATTCCGATTCGAGGCCGCAGGACGATCGGGATCGTGGTGGCGGTGGACGATACCGCTCCCGCCGTGGCCGTGCGCGAAATCCTCGATGCTCCGGACGCCGAACCTGCGATACCTCACGGCCTGCTGGAAACGGCCCGCTGGATCGCCGGGTATTACGGGGCGCCGATCGGTCTTACGCTCAAGGCGCTGCTGCCCGCGGCCATGTGGGACACCGAAGATCGTACCGCCGCCGGGCGAACCGAACGCGTCGTGAGTCTTCCCGCCGAACGGCTGACACTGCTGGAGCGCGACGCTGCGTTCGGACGGAAACATCGCCAGCGCGCGCTGTACCAGACGCTCGAAGAGCTGGGCGGCAGCGCTGCCGCGCGGCATCTTCGCGACCAGCTCGGCTTCAGTGATGCGGTGATCCGCGCGCTGATCCAGAGCGGACTGGCCCGCGAAGAAGCTGCCGAGTGGATCCGCGATCCCTTCGCTGACACGCCGGCGACCCCGCCGCCGTCGGTGCTTACCGCCGCTCAGCAGCAGGCGGTAAACGCGATCGACGCACTGGCGCCGGGGCAGGGCGCGCTGCTCCAAGGCGTCACCGGAAGTGGCAAAACGGCGGTGTACCTCGAGGCGGTGCGCCACGCACTGATGCGCGGCCGCGGCGCGATCGTTCTGGTGCCCGAGATCGGACTCACCCCGCAGACGGTGAGCCGGTTGCGCGGCGCCTTTGGCGACGACGTAGCCGTCCTGCACAGCGCGCTCAGCGACGGCGAACGCGCCGATGCCTGGCGGCTCCTCCGCCGCGGCGAGCGGCGGGTCGCTGTGGGTGCCCGCTCTGCCATCTTCGCGCCGGTCGCCAACCTCGGCATCATCGTGGTGGACGAAGAACACGAGTCGAGCTACAAGAACGGCGAGTCCCCGCGCTATCACGCGCGAGATGTGGCGGCGGTGCGCGCCCGGCTGGAAGGTGCTACGCTGGTGCTCGGCAGCGCCACGCCGTCGCTGGAGTCACTGGCGAGGGTACCCAGCCAGCTCAACCTGCTTCGTCTCCCCGAGCGAATCGGCGGCCGCCCGCTTCCGCCGGTGGAGCTGATCGATCTGCGTCACGCGCCGCTGGTGGCGGGGCTGGCGCCGCTGGCCTGGTCCGAAGCGCTCGATGCCGCCGTGGTCGCTGCCCTGGCGCGCGGAGAGCAGGCGCTGCTCCTGCTCAACCGCCGGGGATACGCCGCTTTTCTCCAGTGCCCCGACTGCGGTGAAGTGTGGGAATGTCCCCACTGCAGTATCTCGCTCACCGTGCATCAGGCACCGGCCTGCCTTCGCTGTCACTACTGCGACCATCAGGAACCGATGCCGTATACCTGCCGCGCCTGCGCCAGCCCGGTGCAGGTGATGCGCGGGATTGGAACCCAGCAGCTGGAGCGGCTCCTGGCCGAGCGCTTTCCGACGGCGCGGCTGGCGCGAATGGATCTCGATACCACCAGCACCAAGTGGTCGCATCAGCGGATCCTGGGCGCGGTCGAACGCGGGGAGGTGGATCTCCTGCTGGGCACCCAGATGATCGCCAAGGGGCTCGACTTTCCCAACGTGACGCTGGTGGGAGTGGTGGACGCCGATACCGGGCTGCATCTCCCCGATTTCCGATCGGCCGAGCGGACCTTCCAGCTGCTGGCTCAGGTGGCGGGGCGCGCCGGGCGCGGTCCCCGTGGGGGACGGGTGCTGGTGCAGACTCGGAATCCCACCCACTACGCGCTCACCCACTCGGCGCAGCACGATACCGACGGATTTCTGCGCGAGGAGCGCCGCCATCGTGAGGCGCCGGCCTACCCGCCCAGTGTGGCGCTGGTCAATCTGGTCGTGACCGGCGAGAGCGAGCGAGAGGTAAGCAATCGGGCCGCGGCGGTAGCCGACTGGTGCGAGCGCCTGATAGCCAAGCAGCGGCTTCCACTGACTGCGCTGGGGCCGGCGCCGTGCCCGCTGGCGCGGATCAAGGGCCGCTGGCGCTGGCATCTTCTGATCAAGGGCCCGCCCGACGACGTCGGCCGTCTGGTGCGCTACGCTGCACCGCGGCTGCAGCAGCCCCGTGGGATCCGGATAATCCTCGATCGGGATCCGGTGTCGGTGCTTTAGTCGGCGGGGCGCGTCCGCCAGCCCACTTCCGCGCCTACGTAAAGATTGCGCCCAGGTGAGGGTTCCAGCACCCTGCCGCCGAATCCATTGATGCTCACCGATCCCACATAGCGCCGGT
>DASSTY010000383.1:0-6313 GCA_035707585.1 Gemmatimonadales bacterium | reverse complement strand
GTTCGCCGGGTTGGCTACGTCCTCCAGCCAGATTCCGTGCGTGCCGATCGCCCGGACCACTGCCTTGACCGGAATCGACATGGTACACGGATCAGTCGATGTGATGTCGGGGAACTTCATCTGGACGGTATCACCCACCGCGGCATCGCTCGGAATCGAGAATCCGGCGGTGAAGCTGGTGGACGGAGCGCGGCGCGCGCGCAGCGCTGCCGGCGACGGGTACAGGCGGTTGATGCTGGCCTGGAACTGTGCTTCGGCGTCGCGGTGAGCCATCAGGCGTCGCGCCCGGGGCGAACGCTCGGGCTCGATCCCCTGTCCGCTCGGCACCGACGACGTCATCGGTGCGATCGGCGCCGCCATGGTGGATGGCGCCCCGCCCGGCGCGAGATCACCGGTCAGCGTTATCGGAGTGACGCTGGTCGGCACGTCGCTCACCGACTGCACGCCCACCAGATACTGTTCCGCGGTGCTGGATGGCGCGAGCTGCACGCAGAGGTTGCTGGCGGTGTGCAGGATCACCTGCTTGCCCAGCGGAACGGTGAGATACGCCGCCGGCTTGACCGGCGCGTTGACTGCTGGCGAAGCCGAACCACTCACGGTCACCACTACCGGCAGCGGCTGCGTGGCACGACAGATCGTCGGCACGGTGATCGTGAGCGAAGTCGCGCTCGCCGAGGTGACAGTCGCAGCCACCCCGCCGATCGTGACCACGTTGGTCACAGCGGTCGCGGAAAACCCGGAGCCGGTGATGGTGGCCTGATTGCCCTGCGTGAGGGTATCGGGGGAAATCGCGCCGACCACGACGGGACTCGGCGCGGTAGCGGAGGCGGTGAACGTGACCGGTGAACCGGTGAGCCCGGTGGCCGATGCCGTGACTTGATTGTTATTGGTGCCGGCCGCGGGGCCCAGCGTCAGCGTGACTGACGCCTGGCCGTTGGCATCGGTCGTAGCCGACGAGTTGGAGAGAGAGCCGCCCCCCGCCGCCACCGCGAATGAAACGCTTACGCCCGATACGGCGGAGCCGCTCTTGTCGTGCACCCGAACCACCAGCGGCGCCGGAAGCGCCTGCCCGGCGATGCCGGTCTGCTTGTCGCCGGTTAGACGCTCGAGCGTGTTGGCGTCCGACGGCCCGGTGCCGCCGCCCCCATCACCACCCCCGCCACAGGAAGCGAGCAGACACACCAGACCGAGCCACACGAGCCGATGCCGGGCCGTCCGAGTCATGATTCCTCAATCGCGTTTGGGAGCTCAGGGAAGAAATGCGAGTATACGGATCGGTACCGGCCCGGTCAACCCGCACTACCTTCCGCGCCGCCCCCGTGCGATACTCCTCGTCGGCCTGATCGGCGAGGTCCCTCCTGCCTGCCCCGCCGCTGGCCTGCTGCGACATTCGATCGTCCCTCACAAAGGAGAAGGCGCGTGAACCATCATCGGATGGCTGGCGCGGTGCGCCGCGGTGTTGCCACCGGAGGCCTCCTGTTTCTGACGATTGCATGCCCGATCCAGGCACAGCGCCCCGCGGCGGCGGCCGGACCGCCGGACCTGGTCCTGGTAAATGGAAAGGTGTTCACCGCCGACAGCGCTCATCCCTGGGCCGAAGCGGTGGCGATCAGCGGAGAGCGGATCGCGGCGGTCGGCACCACCGCCGAGATCCGCGGAATGGCGGGATCCAACACCCGAATCATCGATGCGGGCGGCCGGCTGATTACACCGGGATTCAACGACGCCCACGATCACGTGCATGGCGCCGACCCGGGAATCCAGTTCGACATGGGCGCTCCGATGGTGGACCCGCCCGCCGCCACGATTCTTGATTCGCTGCGCAGTGTCACCGCGCGAGCGCCGGCCGGTACCTGGATCATCAGCTATATCTGGCTGACCGCGCTCAACGACACGACCTTCCGCCGCGCGGCACTCGACCGGGTGGCGCCCCGCAATCCGGTGCTGCTGCAGATGCCGACCGGTCACGGCATGCTGCTCAATTCGGCGGCGATGCGCGTGCTCGGCCTCAGCGATTCCGCCCCCGATCCGCTGGGCGGCTGGTACGAGCGCGATAGCAGCGGCCGCCTCACCGGTCGACTCGACGAGTACGCCGGCTGGCGGGTACTCCGCCAGATTCGCTCGAGCGTTCCCGACAGCGTGCTGGTCGCGAGTTTGCGCCGTTACGCTGAACGGGAACTCCGCTTCGGAATCACCAGCGTGCAGGACATGGCGAGCAACATGGTGCCGGCCACCACCATGGGGGTGCTGCAGGAGGCCAGGCTCCCGATTCGGCTTCGTGTCATCAAGATGTCGATGCCCACGGCAAACAGTCTCAACCTCGCGGAGTGGGATGGACTCCCACCGGTTACCGCTCCGCGGCTGAGCCTGAACGGACGGAAGTGGATTCTGGACGGAACCCCGGTGGAGCAGAACGCGCTGGTCCGGCAGCCGTATCCCGGCCGCGGCACATGGCATGGCCGGAGTAATTACCCGGTCGACAGTCTGCGGATGATGCTGGCGCTGGCCCTCCAGAATCACGAACAGGCCATCTTCCACGCCGGTGACAGCAGCCAGACAATTCTGCTCTCGCTCATGGAGTCGCTGGCGCCCGATTCGGTGTGGCGGCCGCTCCGGATCCGATTCGAGCACGGCATCGCTGCCCCCGATCTCTGGCCGCGTGCGGCGGCGAAGGGCATCGTGATCGTCAACAATCTCCAGCTGCTTCCGCCGCCGGAAATTTCCCGCCATGCCCCGCCGATCCCGCTGGCCGCGGTGACTCCGCAGGGAATCCCCATCGGCCTCGGCTCGGACGGCGAACCTCGCAGTCCGTTCATGGGGATGTACTACGCGCTGAGTTATCCATTCCAGCCGTCGCTCCCACGCGAGCTGCTGGTGCGCGCCTATACCGCCGGTTCGGCTTACGCCGAATTCGCCGAGCGCGAGAAGGGTACCCTCACGCCGGGCAAGCTGGCCGACATCGCGGTTCTCTCGCAGGACATTTTTACGGTGCCGGTTACCGACCTGCCAAAAACCGAAAGTGTGCTCACCCTGGTGGGTGGGCAGGTGGCGTATGATGCCGGAATCTTCCAGGCGAACAAGCCATGAGCGCGTTGCTGCTATGGGCGATGCTCGCGGCATCGCTCGCGGGACCGGCTCGGCCGGCGGCCGGCGCCAATGACAACCGCGCGGCGGCCGGCGTTATCCACGATGGCGTCCTCACGCTGCGCTTGCGGGCGCTCGAAGCCGGGTGGTTCCCCGAAGCCGATTCCGGTCCGAGTCAGGTAATCCAGGCATTTGCGGAGGAGGGCCATCGGCCCACGATCCCGGGGCCGCTCATCCGGGTGCCCACCGGCACGATGATTCGGGTGGTGATTCGGAACGCATTGCCCGGTCCGACGCTGACCATTTATGGCCTGCACACCCGGCCGGGGCGTGCGGACGATACGGTTCAGGTTCGCGCCGGCGCCACTCGAGAGATCAGCTTTGCCGCCGGGGCGCCGGGTACCTACTTCTACTGGGGAAGCACCAGCGGACGCGACATCGAGCAGCGCGACGGCGCCGACAGCCAGCTCGATGGCGCGTTCATTGTCGATTCGGCCGGCACTGCCGGGCCTCCCGCCGACCGCATCTTCGTAATGGGCGCCTGGCACGAAAACCCGGACACCACCGGCCCCAAGCCGTGGATTCCCCGCGACATGATGGTGATCAACGGCAAGTCCTGGCCGTATACCGAACGGTTGAATTATCAGATCGGCGACACGGTCCACTGGCGATGGCTCAATCCCACCAGCGACGCCCACCCCATGCATCTTCACGGCTTCTACTTCACGGTAACCGGCCGAGGCGCCTGGGCAGCCGATACCGCATACTCACCGGACGGTGAGCGGCTGGCAGTCACCGAGACGATGCTGCCCGGCGGAACGATGACGCTGCGGTGGGTTCCGACGGAGCCGGGGAACTGGCTGTTCCACTGCCACTTCGGACTGCACGTCTCGCACTTTCTCTCGCTCAACAAGATACCGGACGACACGATTCCCGACTCGCCAGCCGAGGTAGACCACACCGCCGGCGGCATGCGTGGGCTGGTGCTGGGCATCCATGTGCGCGGGGCAGCGCCGAGGCCCGCCGCTGGTGCGAAAGCGCCGCGGCCCATCCGGCTATTCATGCAGGCGGCTCCGCTGAAGGAACGGCCCCGATTCTATACCTATGCCTTCGTGGTGCAGCAGGGCGATTCCACTCCCGCCGCCGATTCGGTGCCACAGCGCAGTTCCCCGCTGGTGCTCCGCCGCGGGGAGGCGGTTCGCATTACCATGGTGAACCGCCTCCCATACCCGAGCGCAGTTCACTGGCACGGCATCGAGATCCAGAACAGCTATGTGGACGGCGTTCCGGGGTGGAGTGGTTCGTCCGGACATGTCGCGCCGCTGGTGATGCCCGGCGACTCCTTCACCGTTTCGTTCACTCCGCCGCGGGCGGGCACGTTCATCTACCACTCGCACTCCAACGAGTACTATCAGATCGCGGCCGGCCTGGCGGCGCCGCTCATCGTGCTCGATTCCGGCGCGGTGTACGACAGCGCGACCGATCGGACCTTTCTGATCAACCAGGGCATAGACGCGAGCGGCCGGCTCAACGGCAAGTCTGCGCCCGATACGCTGCGGCTCACCGCCGGCCTACAATATCGATTCCGCTTCATCAACATCGCTCCCGACTGGCGGGTCCGCGTCACGCTGGCCGATAGCAGCGGCCCGGTGCAGTGGCGGTCCGTTGCGAAAGACGGCGCCGATCTTCCGCCCCGGCAAGCGACTACGCGCGCCGCAGAGTTGAAGATGGGACCGGGCGAGACCGCTGATTTCAGCTTTACGCCGGAACCAGGCCGGCCAATGGCTCTCGAAATCGCCACGCAACTCAAAGGCTGGGGAATGAAGGTGCCGATCGTGGTGGACGCCAGGTGACCCCAGTCACCGACGCGGAGTCGTCCAAGGCCCGAATCTCTGGTGATTATCGCGGCGGCCCCGAACGGCTTGCCGCCGAAAGGACCGGATATGACGGCAACGATTCAAATGGGCGGCGAGACTGCAGTTCAGCGGTCGCGCGGGCTCGGATGGTTCAGTATCGGACTGGGCGCGGCTGAGGCCGTTGCCCCAGGACAGATCGGCAGTCTGATCGGCATCGATTCCGGCGCCCGCGGCCGCAACACGCTGCGGGCGCTCGGCTTACGCGAACTCGCCACTGGCGCCGCGATTCTCAGGAACCCACGGAAGCCCGCGCTGACGCTGGCGCGCGTCGGCGGCGACCTGATCGATCTGGCGCTGCTTGGCGCCGCGTTGTCTTCCTCTCGAACCAACCGCAAACGCGCTGCCGCCGCCATCGCCATGGTGGCCGGCGTTGCCGCGGTGGATGCAATGGTTGCGCGGCAACTCCGCCAGCGGCAGCAGTCGCCAGCCGAACGGCGCCGGGCGAGCAACCGTGTTCGCGCTGCCGTAACCGTGAACTGCGGTCCCGACGAGGCCTACGATTTCTGGCACGACTTCCGAAACTTCCCGCGCTTCATGCAGCACGTTCAGGCGGTTGAACTCCTGGATGATGGGCGGTCGCACTGGATCGCCAATGAACCGGGCGGGGTTTCGCTGGAGTGGACCGCCGAGATCACTGAGGACAGACCCAACGAGGTGATCGCGTGGCGATCGGTCGAGGGCGCTGAGCTCCCCAATCGCGGATCGGTCCGGTTTGCACCGGCTCCCGGCGATCGGGGCACCGAGGTGAGCGTAGAAATGGAGTACGATCCACCCGGCGGCGCGGTCGGATCATTCGCCGCAAAAATGGCGGCGCTCTTCGGGCAGTCGCCCTCCGAGCAGATTCAGCGCGATCTGGCCCGGTTCAAACAGGTGATCGAAACCGGCGAGGTCGTAAAGTCCGATGCCAGCATCCACCCGGGCCTGCATCCCGCCCGTCCCTCCGCGCAACCGATGTAAACCCGAGGTGCTGTGATGAAGGCCAACTGCTGGATCGATACCAAAAAGCTCCGGGTGGAAGAGGTTCCCGATCCCCGGATTCTCAACGACCGCGACGCCATCGTACGGGTTACCAGCACCGCGATCTGCGGCTCCGACCTGCATCTCTACGACGGGTTCATTCCTACCATGGAGAAGGGCGACGTCCTGGGTCACGAGTTCATGGGCGAAGTCATGGAAGTGGGTCGGGCGGTGAAGAATCTCAAGCCGGGCGACCGGGTGGTGGTGCCGTTTCCGATCGCCTGCGGCGAATGCGGAATGTGCCAGCGCGATCTCTTTTCGCTCTGCGAAAATTCCAATCCCAATGCCTGGATGGC
>DASSTY010000382.1:0-3313 GCA_035707585.1 Gemmatimonadales bacterium | reverse complement strand
CGACGAGCGGGCCAGCAGATAGCGGTCGGCCAGCGCGCCCAGCAATGCAACACTCAGGATCAGCACCGCGGCGACCACCAGCACGGCGCCCAGCGCGGGGCTGGTGAGGAGCATGTGATCGCCCTGGGAGGAACGTCCGGTGCGGGCGACTGTGGTGGCCAGCAGAAAGAGGAAATGAGCGCCGGCCAGGCCAACCCCGGCACCCACCGAAATCGTCACACGGAGCGCGCTGATTTCGCTGCCGCCGCCCCGCAGGCGTTCGGGGGCGGCGAGCAGCAGAAGCCCGGCCAACACGGCAACGCCAACGCCCAGCGCCAGCGGCACCGCGCGATATGACACGGTGAGCTCGGCGTGCAGCCCGCCGATCGCGACCAGGTGCGTCGCGGTGAGCCCGGCGGCGACCGCGATGCTCCCGGCTGCAAGCAGCACCGGGCCCAGATGCCGGCGGCTCCCCAGCACCAGGATGACGGCCGCGACAAAGGTGGCGGCGATCGCGCTGCCGATCAGATGATTGACGTCGTAGGAAATGACCTGGAGGATCTGGAAGGCCATCAGGCCGACAAAGTGCATGGCCCAGAGGCCGAGTCCGGTGGCGAGCGAGCCGAGGATGAACCAGGGGACCCGGGTTTCGCGCGACTCCGTCGCGGCGATGCGGTTCGCCAGCGCCAGTGCGACGTAGGCGGCCAGAATCGCGATCCCGAAGGTGAACCCGCTCAGCCAGGGATCGAACATGAGGGACAAGATCGCACCGGCCGGGAATGCCGCCAAGTGCGATTCGGCCGCGTCACGGAGTCAGTATATTCCGACCATGGTGCACGCCCTCGTCTCCACCGATTGGCTGGCGGCTCGGCTGGGCCAATCGAACCTCCGAATCGTCGACGCCTCCTGGTATCTCCCCTCGAGCGGCCGTGATGCCCACGCCGAGTTCATCGCCGGCCACCTTCCCGGCGCGGTGTTTCTCGACCTGGATGCGGTGAGCGACCAGAATACCAGTCTGCCCCATATGCTCCCCGCTGCTCCGGAATTTGCCCGGTACATGGAGTCACTCGGGATCGGCGACGACACGATGGTGGTGGTCTACGATGGTTCCGGAGTCAATCTGAGTGCCCCGCGGGTCTGGTGGATGCTCCGGGTGTTCGGGCATTCGGAGGTGGCGGTGCTGGATGGGGGGCTCGGAAAATGGCAACGGGAAGGGCGGCTGCTCGAAACGGGTGAACGCGCCGTGCCCCCCGCAACCACGCGCTTCACCGCTCGCCTCGACCACCGGGCGGTGCGCGATCTGGCGGCGATGACCGCCAATCTCCGGAGCGGCGCCGAGCAGGTGCTGGATGCGCGTGCGGCGGGGAGGTTTACCGGGAGCGAACCGGAACCGAGGCCGGGAATGCGCGGCGGCCACATCCCGGGCAGCCGCAACCTTCCCTTCACCGATCTGGTAGATGCTGCCGATGGAACGCTGCTCTCGCCCGAGCGGCTGCGCAGTCTATTCGCCGCCGCCGGAATCGACCTGAGCCGGCCGGTCGTCACCAGCTGCGGATCGGGCGTGACCGCCTGCGCGCTGGCGCTGGGACTCGAAGTAGCCGGCCATCCCGTGGCCGGCGTGTACGATGGGTCGTGGAGCGAATGGGGCGGGCGGAACGACACTCCGGTAGAAACCGGTCCCGCCAGTTAGCCGGTTCAGGCCGCCGGAACCGAGCGCCACTCTTTCAGCACCTCTCGCACCTTCCGTCGCAGCATCTCCGGAGAAAATGGCTTGGGCAGAAACGGCGCCTGCGGATGCAGCAGCCCGCGCCGGATGTTCTCCTCTCGCGAGGCCCGTGAGAGGAAGATCACCGGTGTGTGCGCCAGAACCCTCCGATAGGCGATGCCCAGGTGATACCCGTCGGGTTCCGGCGGGAGCAGTTCGGTGATCAGCAGATCGACCTTGCCGGTTCGCTCATCGAGGCACCAGTGCGCGTCCATTCCCTGCCGCGCGGGGATGGCTACATACCCGGCGCTTCGCAGAATCCGGCAGGTTCGATTTCGGAGATCGGCATCGTCATCTACCACCAGAATCGTTGGCTGGCGGGGCCGCACGCCCGGCGCGGCAACCACGGATGTCGGGGAGGTCATCGGCAACTCGAATCTGAGAGGATTGAGCTGACCTGAGCCCGCAATGCACATGCCATCGAGTCGGTGATGCGGCTCACCGTATCGTGGTGCTGCTCGCTGTATGGTTTCCAATTCCTCGGTGCCCCGCGCCGAGATTCCCGCAGGAACAGTTTCTATCGCAAGACGGAAGGACAGAGCAGCTATGGCGAACGATGACCGCAATTTTGACCGCGGCTACGATCGCGGGTATGACCGCGCCTACGATCGTGACTACTACCGCGACTACTACGGCGCGCGCGGATATGAATTCGGCGCTCCCTATCAGTGGGGTGTCAATCCGGGCGCGTACCGACCGGGATACCAGAGTGGCGGGTTTGGACCGGGGATGGGGCAGAACTATCCCTACTACGGTTACGGCCACGGGGGCGGGTACGGTCCCGGATTCACCGGCGGCGCCGGCGGAAGCTGGGGACCTGGCTATTCAGGCCCCAACTGGGAAGCCGCCCAGGGCAATTTCGGCGATGAGCGGTACAGCGGCCGCCCCTCGGGATATCAGGGCGGCTACGGGATGAACTACGGCCCGGGTTATGGCCGCGGCGGTTACGGCCCCACCAGCTACGGCCAGAGTGCCGGCTACGGCGGCTACGGCCAGTACCGGCGTCCGGAGTACGATTCGTGGGGAAATACCTACGGCGGCAACACCTACGGATCCGAATACCAGGGCCAGCACGCCGGGCGCGGCCCCCGCAACTATCACCGCTCCGATGAGCGAATCGAGGAAGACCTCAACGAACAGCTCACCCGCCACAGCGGTCTCGATGCCAGCGACATCGATGTGCAGGTGAAGAGCGGCGAGGTCACGCTGAGCGGATCGGTAGACAGTCGCTGGGCCAAACGCATGGCGGAGGACATCGCCGAAACCTGCTCGGGAGTCACCGACGTGCACAACCAGATCAAGGTGCGCCAGCAGAGCAGCGCGAGCGGGAGCTCCGGCGCCCAGCACACCGGCGACAGCGAGCGCCAGAAGACCGCGTCAGGGCGGGCTACCGGTACTACCGCCGCCAAGGGAAGCTGACCCGCCGGTCCTGATCGATCGAACGTAGCGCACCAGCTCGGCGCTCCGTTCGAAGACCAGAACATCGGCGCAGGTAAGCGCGTATTGACGGGGAAGCCCCCGGAGGTCGAGGTGAGGCCACCGGGGGTTGCTGGTCTGGAGCGCCGCAGG
>DASSTY010000381.1:0-5768 GCA_035707585.1 Gemmatimonadales bacterium | reverse complement strand
GCCAAGGATGCCCTGGTGCAGCGACTGGATGAGCTTTCCCGGGGCTTCCCGCCGGGCGTGACCTACTCGATCCCGTTCGACACGACTCCGTTCATCACGCAGTCGATCCATGAAGTGGTTACGACGCTGATCGAAGCGCTGGTGCTGGTGACGCTGGTGGTGTTCCTCTTTCTCCAGAGCTGGCGCGCCACACTCATCCCCATGCTGGCGGTGCCGGTCAGCGTCATCGGCACCTTCCTGGGTCTGCTGGTGCTGGGCTTCACCATCAACGTGCTGACCCTGTTCGCGCTGGTGCTGGCGATCGGCATCGTGGTTGACGATGCGATCGTGGTGATCGAGAACGTCGAACGCATCATGGCCGACGAAGGCTTGCCGGCCCGCCAGGCGGCCGACAAGGCGATGCACCAGGTGGCCGGCGCGCTGGTCGCGATCGTGCTGGTGTTGTGCGCCGTGTTCCTGCCGATCGCATTCCTCGGCGGCGTCACCGGCGTCATGTTCCAGCAGTTCGCCATCACTATCGTGATCGCGGTGGTGCTGTCGGGGCTGGTGGCGCTCACGCTCACGCCGGCGCTCTGCGCACTGCTGCTCAAGGAGAGCAACGAGGCGCATACCCACGGCTTCTTCGGCTGGTACAACCGGGTCTTTCACCGGATCACAACCGGTTATCTGGGTGGCGTGGGGCGGATGCTGCGCCGGGCGCCCGCCTGGGTCGTCGCCTTCGTGGTGATCCTCGGTGCCACCGCGGTGCTCTGGCGCCGGACGCCGACCGCATTCCTGCCGGCGGAAGACAAGGGCTTCTTCGTTCTGGCGGTGCAGCTGCCCGACGCGGCTTCGCTGCAGCGTACCACCGCGGTACTGCACCGGGTCGAGAAGATGCTGCTGGCCGATCCGGCAGTGAACGATGTGGTATCGCTCGCGGGACTCGACATCCTCAGCCGGTCGGCCCAGCCCAACGGGGCGACGCTGTTCATCGGACTCAAACCCTCGGACGAGCGCGGGCCGGAAAACTCGGTGGACGCCGTCATCGCGCGGACCAACGGGAAGCTGTTTGCCATGCGCGATGCGGTGGGATTCGCCTTCAACTTCCCGGAGGTACCGGGGCTCGGCACCACCGCCGGCATGGAGCTCAATCTCCAGAATCGGGCGGGGATGGACGTCCAAACTTTTGCCCGCACCGTTCAGGCCTTTGTGCAGGACGCCAATCAGCTGCCGGCCGCGCAGGGGCTCACCAGTACCTTCCGCGCCAATGTGCCGCAGCTGTACGTCGATGTCGACCGGGCGGCGGCCAAGGCGCGCGGCGTGGATCTGGGAGACCTGTTCGGCACCATGCAGGCGTTCCTGTCCACGCTCTACATCAACGACTTCAACCTCTACGGCCGCACCTACCGGGTGCAGGCGGAGGCGCAGGCGCAGTTCCGCCAGCGGCCTGAGGACATCGGCCGCCTGTATGTCCGGGGTGACCACGATGCGATGATTCCTCTTTCATCGCTGACGCATACCGAGTATCGCACCGGCCCGACGCTGCTCACGCGGTTCAATGCCTTCCCCTCGGCGCTGGTTACCGGTGCACCCAAGCAGGGTACCAGTTCGGGCGCGCTGCTGGATCAGGTGGAACAGCTGATCCAGTCGAAATACGCCAGCCAGGGAATCGGGTTCGCCTATTCGGGCCAGTCGTATCAGGAGCGGGCCTCGGCCGGGAAGGGCGGGTTCATCTTCGGGCTGGGTCTCATCATCGTGTTCCTGGTGCTGGCCGCGCAGTATGAGAGCTGGTCGATTCCCTTCGCCGTCGTGCTGGGCGTGCCGTTCGGTGCGCTGGGTGCGCTGATCGGAATCACCCTCCGCGGCCTGCCGAGCGATATCTATTTCCAGGTTGGGTTGGTGACGGTAATCGGGCTCGCCGCCAAGAACGCGATCCTGATCGTGGAATTCGCCACCTCGCTGCGACAACGCGGGCTCAGTCTGCGGGAAGCGGCGATGGAGGCCGCCCGCGAACGTTTCCGTCCGATTCTGATGACCTCACTGGCATTCATTCTTGGCGTAACGCCGCTGGTCTTTGCCCACGGCGCCGGGTCGGCCAGCCGCCACTCGCTTGGAACGGCGGTGTTCTCGGGAATGCTGATCGCAACCGCAGTGGGAGTCTTCTTCATTCCGCTGTTCTTCTACGTGATCCGCCGGCTGTTCGAGCGGGAGAAAGCTTCATGATGCGCCGTCTGTCATTCGCCTTCGCGGGACTGAGCGTGATGGTGGGAGCATGCGCTGTCGGTCCGCACTACCAGCCGGTCGCTCCGGCCGGTGTCAACGGTCAGGTCGGCGCCGGCCAGACCGATACCGCGACGCGCAGCTTCTTCGATTCCCTGGCGACGGCACGGGCCTCCGACTCGGCAGCGCGCATGCAGCCGGCTCCCGCCACCGCCAACCTGACGGCCAACGAAATCGGCGACCTGGCGTGGCTCGATCTCCTGCGCGACAGCGCGCTGGTGGATCTGGTGCAAACCGCTCTGCATCAGAATCGCGAGCTGCAGCAGGCGGTGGCGCGAATTCAGGAATTCCGTGCCGAGGTCGGCGTTGCCCGGGCGCCGCTGTTCCCGTCGATTTCCGCTAGCGGTACCGCCAGCACCAACCGAGTGACGTTCGGGACCGGAACTCCGATCTCGTACCAGGCGCTGCAGGTCGCGGGCAATGTCGCATGGGAGCTCGACTTCTGGGGCAAGACCCGCCGCGGGCTCCAGGCCGCGCAAGCCGACCTCGGCGCGCAGGAGGCGGCGCAGCGGTCGGTGGTGCTCTCGCTGGTCAGCGATGTGGCGACCGGTTATCTGCAACTTCTGGAGCTCGACCAGGAACGAGCCATCGCCGAGAGTACGCTGGTATCGCGGCGAGCCACGCTGGCACTGGCCCGAAGCCGATTCCAGCAGGGGCTCACGTCCGAGCTGGACGTCCGCCAGTTCGAAGCGCAGGTGAGCGCGCCGGCAGTGCGGCTGGCGCAGGTGGATCGGCTGAGAGCTGAGCAGGAGCACGCGCTGAGTGTTCTGATCGGCGCGGAGCCGCGATCGATCCACCGCGGTGTGTCGCTCAGCGAGGCGGTGGCCGCACTCCACGTGCCCGACTCGCTCCCGGCGCGGCTCCTGGAGCGCCGCCCCGATGTGCGCCAGGCGGAGCGGGCCTTGGCCGCGGCCACGGCGCGAATCGGAGTGGCGCAGGCGGCGCGGCTGCCGGCGGTCACCATCACCGGGTTCTACGGAACCCAGGCGCCCAACAGCGACCGGCTGTTTTCCTCATCGGCCGAGGTGTACCAGCTGCAAGCCGGCATTTCGATTCCGCTCTTCACCGGCGGACGGCTGGTGAATGCGACTCGCGCTGCCCGGGCGCGCGCCGAGCAGGCCCGGGCTGCGTATGAACAGACCGCGCTGGAAGCGCTTCGCGAAGCGGGCGATGCGCTGGTGGGGGTGCGAACCGCGCGGGACGAAGTAATCGCCCAGCAGACCCAGGCGGAGGCGCTGAGCCGGGCACTGCATCTGGCGGAATTGCGGTATCGCACCGGAGTGTCGAACTACCTGGAGGTGCTGGAGGCGCAGCGAGGGCTGTTCGATGCGCAACTGGCGCTGAGCCAGGCGCAGCTTCGCCAGCTTACCGCGGCGGTGCAGCTGTACAAGGCGCTGGGCGGAAGCTGGAACGAGCAGAAGTAGCGAATTTCAAACCGGCCGCCGCAGGTGCTCGAGCGCGGCGGCCAGCTCGCGCACCCCGCGCCGGATTTCTATCGGATCGACCGCGGCGAATCCGAGCTGCAGGCCCGCCCGCGGCATCGGACGCCGGGCATAGCGGCCGAGCGGCACTACCTCTACATCCCGCTTGGCCGCCGCGTTCGCAGCGGTATCGCCGTCGATCCCGCCGCAGAGCCACCCGGTGGTCTGCAACCCCGCTTCGATCCCTTCGAGCTCGATCAGTCCGGCCAGCTGCCGGGCCGCGCCTTCCTGCAGAACTCCCAGCCGCTCCGCATAGACTTCGCGCATTCGGCGGATGTGCCGGCCAAAATGTCCTTCGGTGATGAAGTCGCAGAGCACCGCCTGGTCCAGCAGCGGGGCATGGCGGTTGGTCACCGACACCAGCCTCGCCGCGGCGTCGACCAGGTCCGGCGGCAAGACCAGATAGCCCATTCGAAGCGAGGGGAAGAGCACCTTGCTGAAACTGCCGGCAAAGAGCACCACGCCGTGACGGTCGAGCCCCTGAAGCGCCGGCAACGGCCGCCCCGCGAAACGGTATTCACTGTCGTAGTCATCTTCGAAGAGGACCGCGCCGGTGCTCTGGGCCCACTGCAACAGTGCCAGGCGTCGTGGCAGTGTCATGCTGACGCTCAGCGGGAACTGGTGCGCCGGCGTGATGTACGCCAGCCGAACATCGCGCAGCTCCGCGCTCGGCACCGTCATCCCCTCGCGGTCGACCGGTACCGGGCAGATCGTCGCTCCATGCGACTGGAATACATGCGCTGCGCCGTGGTAGCCGGGATCCTCCATGCAGACGCGGTCGCCCGGGTTCACCAGCAGCCGCGCGGCAAGGTCGAGCGCTTCCTGCACCCCGCCGACGATCGCCACCTGCTCCGGGGCGCAATTCACCCCGCGCGACGCAGTGAGATAGCCGGCGACGGCGGCCCGCAGCGGCCGCCAACCCATCGCGTCACAGTCGAGCAGAAGAGCGGTTGTGGAGTGGCGCATTCGCCGCCCGGCGATCTTGGCCCAGAGTGAAGCAGGGAAGAGATCGAGTGCCGGCCGATTCGCCCGGAAGGCACGGAGCGGAGTGTGGCTGTATCCTCCCAGAGCGACCGTCCGGGCCGCAGAAGCCGAAAGCGTTCTCGGCCGGGCCGATGGCGGCGGAAGCGACGCGCTCGGTTTGCGGCGGCGCGGGACATGGAGCAGTGCGTCCGGCACCACTTCGTTGACATAGGTGCCCGATCCCACCCGTCCGCGGAGATATCCTTCTGCGCGGAGCTGGTCGAACGCCATGAGAATCGTCCCGCGCGCCAGTCCGTACTGCCGGGCGAGCTCTCGACTGGCGGGGAGCCGAGTTCCGGGTAGGAGGCGGCCGGCCAGGATGGCATCGCGCAGGGCGCCGGCGAGCCAGCGGTAGGCTGGCACGGCAGCATCGCGCGGGGCGAGCGTCAGGTCGAGGGTAGCGGTCCGCTTCGGCATGCAAGTGGTACAGTCAAAATATTCAAAATGGATCTTCACGCTAGTCCGATTTTGAAGTATTGTGTGTCTCAGCGGGACGTCTCACCAACCACCAACCCGATTCCAACGAGGTAACGCATGACGATGCGCTTCAACTACGCCAAGGTCGCACCCGGGGTGTACGATGCCATGGACCCGCTCGACAACTATCTCGCGGCCGCCGAGCTGGATCCGATCCTGCTGCACCTGGTGCGGTTTCGCGCCTCGCAGATCAACGGTTGCGCCTACTGCCTGGACATGCATTCGAAGGACCTGCGCGCGCTGGGCGACACCGAGCAGCGGCTCTACTCGCTCGAGGCCTGGCGCGAATGCCCCTACTACAGCGAGAAGGAGCGCGCGGCGCTGGCCTGGACGGAGGCGGTGACGCTGGTGGCCGACGGCCACGTGCCCGATGCGGTGTATGAGGAGGTGCGCGGCCACTTCAGCGAAAAGGAACTGGCCGACCTGACGCTTGCCATCGCTGCGATCAACGCCTGGAACCGGCTGTCGATCGCCTCTCGCCTGGTCCCGGGCGGGTACCGGTCACCGTTGAAACCGGCCACCGCCTGA
>DASSTY010000380.1:0-8576 GCA_035707585.1 Gemmatimonadales bacterium | reverse complement strand
AAGAGGTAGCCCACCACGTCGGCCAGCTGCTCCGGCGCCAATCCGGTGGTGCTGCGTCCCGCGCTCCGCACCTCTCCCGTCGTGGGGTGAAGCAGCGCCATCGCGAGCCGGGTGATCGTCGTCTTGCCCGCTCCATTGGGGCCTAGCAATCCGACTGTTTCTCCCGGCATCACTGCCAGCGAGACTCCCGCCACCGCTTCCGCCGGAGCGGCTCGATAGCGGAAATGCACGGCGTCGAACTCGAGGGCGGGGCCGTTCAGCTCCATCGCGCTTCGGCTTCCCGAATGGTGAGCGGATAGGGCTCCGCCAGTGACGCAACCGGTGGGCCGAGTGCCGCTGCCGCGCGGGCCAGCGCGGCGACCGCAGTACTGCCGGGCCCGTGCTGCCAGATCCACTCGCCGCCGACCAGCTCTCGCGGCGAGCCGTCGGCAGCGAGCTGCCCATTCTCCAGCACGATTAGGCGGTCGGCGATCTCCAGCATCTGATCGGCATCCTCGCTGGCCACCAGCACCGTGGCGCCTCGAGCGGCTTCGCCCCGCAGCAGGTCGGCAAAGATTTGGCGGCCGGCGGCATCCAGCGCCGTGGCCGGGTCATCCAGCAGCCACACATCGGGACTGAGCGCCAGCATGCCGGCCAGCACCACGCGCTGGAGCTCGCCGCCGGAGAGCGTAGCCGGATCGCGATCGCGCAGGTGGGCAACCCCAAGTCGCTCCAGCGCGCCGGTCACCGCCGCATCGATCCGCTCGATCGGCCACCCGAGGTTGGCAGGCGCGAACGCCGCCTCCTCCCACACAGTCGCCGCGATTCCTGAGAGCTGCAGTGACGGGGCCGCAGTCACGTAGCCGATCCGGCCGGCCAGCGCCTGTCGCCCAGCGTCCTGCCGGGGGTCCCGTTCAAGCACTCTGACGGATCCCGTGAGTTCACCACCGGTATGCCGCGGCGCCAGCCCAGCCACTGCGAGGAGCAGTGTGCTGCACCCCGCACCGAGCTTGCCGAGCAGCCAGTGGACCGCTCCCGAATGGCACTCGAACGAGACCCGGTCGAGTGCGGGGCGGCTTGCCGAGTCGCCGCCATAGCGGAATGTCAGCTCGCTGACTTCGATGGCCGATGTCATCGCATGCTTCCAGCCAATCGCCAAGCCGCGGCCGCCACGACCAGAAGGAGCGAGCTCCAGCGGACGATTCGATCGGCCGGATGATCCACGGGAATCGATAGCGGCGTGCGCTGCCGGCCGGAGTTCACCGCGCGAATATCCAGCGCCATGGCGCGATCATCCACTTCGGTCAGGGCACCGAGGATGAGCGGCAGGGCGAGCGGCAGCACCGCCCGTATCCTGACCAAAATCGAGCCGTGGTAGTTGAGTCCGCGGGTCCGCTGGGCTTCGAGGATTCGGCCCACCCGTTCTCGGAGGCGCGGCGCCGCCTGCAATGTCGCCACCAGCAGGTATGCCGGAGCGAACGGCCATCCGCGCACACCCACGGCATCGAGAAACCGCGATGGATTGAACGACCGCACCAAGGCCAGTGTTGCGGTGATCACCGCACCCAGGCGGGCAGCCTGGGCCAGGGCCAACTCCAGCCCGTGGCGGCTGACCGCGATCGGACCGATCGACAGGTGCGCGCCCCCACCCAGCACAGCGTGCAGCAGAAAGAGGAATCCCCAGAGCGGAAGGCAGATCAGCGCGGCGGCGCGCGCGGCGCGACCAACGCCAGCCGCCATGACCAGCAGAAGTACAATGGCGTACAGCAGCGTCGGCCCCCAAGGCGCCGGCAGCAGAAACGCCAGCAGCGTAATGGCCAGCGTGACGGCAAAGCCGGTGAACGGATGGGCTGCCTCGGCGAGGGTCGGCGCCCTCCCGGTCATCGCCCGAGCGCGCGTGCGGCCAGCGGGAACCGCCCCAGAAGCCGCTGGGGAAAGCGGCTCAGCACCAGGGCGACGAGCAGAAACACCAGCGTCTTGTCGAGCAGGTCGGTCCCGATGCTGCTGAAGACGATGGACTGGACCTGGGTGAGGCCGAGCCCGCGCAACAGCGTCGTGATGGCGGTAACTCCGGTGGCGGTGACGCCGGCGAAGACCCAGTACGAAATCACCGAGGACGATCCGCCCGCCAGCGCGCCGACCAGCAGCCCCCAGCCGATGGCGCGGCCCGGCGAGGCGAACCCGGCCCGCCACGCGGCGAGCCCGGCCAGGAGCGCGATCAGAACCTGGATCGGGATGAACGCGAGCATGAAGGTGCCGACCTGCAGCGCGATCAGCGCCTGGCTCAGGGCGCCGACCACCGCGCCGGCCAGCGGCCCCACCAGGACAGCGGTGAGCACGGTCCCCACCGTGTCCAGATAGACCGGCAGGCCTAGCTGGTTCACGAGGAAACTCATCGCGACGTTGATCGCCACGGCGAGTGGCACGAGGGCCAGGAGTCTGGGAGACACGCGAGACGAAAGTTACGGCTGCAACGGCCCGCGGCAACCCTGGCCTTCGCCTCGCGCCCGGATGATATTCCGGCTCTATGCGCTCATTCCGTTTTCCGATTTTGCTGGCTGGTGTGCTGCTGCTGGCCGGACCACCGCGGCTTGACGCCCAGCGCGCCACCTCAGCGACTCCGCGGCTGGTGGACGACGTTCGCTACCTGTCCGATGATCGGCTGGCCGGCCGGCTGATCGGCTCTCCCGGCGCCGACTCGGCGGCGGCCTACCTGGCACGGCGGTTCGCCCAGGCGGGGCTCCAGGCCGCACCAGGCGGCTGGTATCAGAATTTCGTGATCAGTCCCGATGCTCCGGCCGCACAGCACGCCGGGGTCGCCGGCGCCACCGGACGCAACGTGATCGGGCTCCTGGCCGGCCGCGACCCCAGGCTGCGCGATCAGATCGTGATCGTGGGCGCACACTACGATCACCTGGGGCTGGGCGGGTTTGGTGCGCTCGATCCCGACAGCACCGGCCGGGTCCACAACGGAGCGGACGACAACGCGTCCGGCGCCGCGGCCCTGATTCACATCGCCGCACAATTGGCCGCGTCCCCGCCGGCGCGCACGGTGGTGTTCATCGCGTTCAGCGGCGAGGAAGAGGGGCTGCTCGGTTCGGAGTATTACACCAGGCATCCGTTATACGGGCTCGACCGCACCGTTGCGATGATCAACCTCGACATGGTAGGGCGACTCCGGAACGACCGGCTCATCGTCTACGGTACCCAGACCGCGCGCGAGTTCCCTGCTCTGCTCGACTCGCTCGACCGGATTGCGGCGTTCGATCTGAAGGAGCAGGGCGACGGCTACGGTCCCAGCGATCAATCGTCCTTCTACGCCGCCAAGATCCCGGTGCTGCATCTGTTCACCGATCTTCACGCCGATTACCACCGGGCCACCGACGACTGGGACAAGCTGAATTACGATGGTCTCAAGCGGGTGGTAGACTTTACCGCGGCGCTGGCCCGCACCCTGGCCAACCGCCCCGGACAGCTCACCTTCGTGGACGTGCCGCAGCGTGCTGCCGCCAACGGCGAGGTCCTTACTCCCGGCTATGGCGCCTATCTCGGAACGGTGCCGGACATGAGCGACAATCCGGGTGGGGTCCGGCTCACGGCGGTGCGTGCCGGCAGCCCCGCCGAACAGGCCGGGCTTCGGGCCAATGACATCATCACCCGAATCGGCGATCACCCGGTGACCGATCTCCAGGCGATGACCGATGCGCTCCGGAGCCATCGCCCCGGCGATGTCGTCGAGATCGTGGTGCGCCGCGGGAGCGAAGTGACCACAGTGCATGCCACTCTTGGGAAGCGGGAGGGGTGAATGGCGGTCCTGAATGGCGATTCGGTGGTTGCCGCTCTGCGCGGCGGATTCGCCCGTGACCTTGGCCGCACCGACCTGCTGCGGCTGGCAGCGGAGCGGATCCGTGCCGCCGGCGGCCCGTACACCTCCGTCTACATGTACATGCTGCAAGGCGATGAGCTGCAGTTGGAGGCGTACGACGGCCGGGAAACGGAACACACCAGGATTGCCGTGGGCCACGGCGTCTGCGGCACCGCGGTATCAGAGGAGCGCGACCAGAACATCGGCGACGTGCGCTCGATCGAGAACTATATCGCCTGCAACGTGTGGACCCGCTCCGAGCTGGTGGTGCTGATCCGGCGCGGTGCCGTTATCCTGGGCCAGATCGACATCGACAGCGATCAGACCGATCCGTTCACGCCGGACGAAGAAGCCGAAGTTCGCAAGGTGGCCGACGCGCTGGCCGTTCTCCTGTAGGATCCGATGGCCGAAACATTCACCCGCCGGATTCGCGGCGTCGATCTCTTCGAGCGGCGGGTCGGCGAGGGGCCTCCCGTAGTCGTCCTGCACGGCGGTCCCGGTGCCGACCACGAGTATCTCCTCCCCGGTTTCGATGCCTTCGCGTCGCAGCACACGCTGATTTACTACGACCAGCGCGGCGGCGGCCGCTCGCCGGTGCCGCGCGATGTACCGGTCGACTGGCATGAACAGGTGGCGGACCTCGAGGCGCTCCGCCAGCTGTGGGGGCTGGAACGGCTCACGCTGCTGGGCTATTCGTGGGGCGGCCTGTTGGCCATGCTCTATGCCACCCAACATCCTGACAACGTCGTGCGCCTTGGGTTGGTCTCGCCGGCCCCGAGCTGGCGCGCGGCGCGCGAGCGGTTCGAAGCTGAATTCGCGCGAAGGAATCTGGCGCCGGAGCTTCAGGAACAGCGGAAAGAACTCCGCGAGAGCGGGTTGCGGGAGCGCGATCCGGAAGCCTACCAGCGGCGGCTGTTCGAGCTCTCGGTCGTTCCCTACTTTTTCGACCCTACGCGGGTGAGCGAACTGCGAAGTTTCCGGGTGACCGGCCGCACTCAGCAGAGCGTGTGGCAGAGTCTCGGCGATTACGATCTGCGCCCCGCGCTGCGCACGGTCACGCTACCCGCTCTGGTGCTGCACGGCGAAGCCGATCCGATTCCGATCGATGCTGCCCGCGAAACCGCGGCGGCGCTCCGGGCCGAGTTTCACCCGGTACCGCGCTGCGGGCATTGCCCCTACGTCGAGGCGTTCGACACCTTCCGGGCGGTGGTCGGCACCTGGCTCGCCCAATAACGCGGGCCACTGGCACCATCCCGCGGGTGGGGCCACCTTTCGCCATGCGCGTGACCCCATTCGAACTGGTGTTCGGCCAACTGGCCGAGAGCCGCTTTCCCGCCATCAAGGAGCAGCTCCGGGAACGCGAATGGGACGCCAACGATCGCGATGCCTTCCTCATGGTGCCGGAAGTCGTGACGCTGGTGCGGGAACTCCGGCCCGAAGAGGGGATGGGCGAGGCGATCGATCAGCTCGTCGCGCTGCTGCATCACGCCTATCTCTTCTGGCTGGCCGGTGCCCCGATTCTCACCCTCGAACGCGAAGCCACCGACGCACTGGTCGGCGGGGCGGGCGCGCGCTCCGGCCCCGACGATGCGTCGGCCGAACCGGCCTCGTTCTACTGCCAACTGGCGCCCCGGCGAATCTGGGCGCAACTCTTCCCCGAGCAGCCGGCCGAGCCGATGGACGGCTGCTTCATCTCGCATCGCGGGGCAGACCAGCTTCGAGTGCTGGGTGTCTTTGGGATGCACCCCGAGCGCGTTGGATTCAGTGTGGCCGAAGCGGTTGGCCCGCGGCTGCCACTGGAACGCGAAGATCACACGCCGCTGTTCGCGCCCGCCATCCCGGGCGGCGCGGAAGCGGGACTGCATCAGGTGACTGGCGCGGAGGAGCTGGTGGAACTGGGCTGGCGCGCGGTTGATCTGGCGCAGCATGCGGGGCCGGTTCCCGCCCGGCCGGCGGCGGATTGATGGCAGCGGCTACCGATCGCAAAGCGGCGGCCCGAGTACTCGAGCAGATCGCCGCCTTCATGGAGCTCAAGGGTGAAAACCCGTTCCGCACGCGTACGCTCCGGAGCGCGGCACGAACAATCAGCCAGCTTCCGCTCGACCTCGACACCGCCCTGGCCGACGGCACCCTCGCCGCCACGCGCGGGATCGGCCCCGCCACCCTCCAGATCATCCGAGAGCTGGTTGAAACCGGTCATTCCACCATGCTGGAGGAGCTGCGACAGCAGGTTCCCTCCGGGCTGGTCGAGATGCTGGCCATTTCGGGCCTCGGTGTCGCCAAGATCCGCCAGATCCACGAAGCGCTCGGCATCGAAACCGTCCCCGAGCTGGAAGCTGCCGCGCGGGATGGCCGGCTCGCCCGACTGCCGAGATTCGGACCCCGCACCTCGGAGAACATCCTCAAGGGCATCGATCTGCTGCGGCGTACCAGCGGCTATCGGCTCTATCACCATGCTGCCGACGAGGCCGAAGCGCTGCGGAGCGCGCTGGCTGCGCTTCCCGGAGTGGCCCACGCGGTAGTGGCGGGTGGCATCCGGCGGCGGCTGGAGACGGTGCGCGAGCTGGTGCTGGTGCTGGTAGCCGAGACCGCACCAGCCGAACTGTTCCGGCTCCTGGCCGACCTCCCCGGCATCTACGAATTTGCCGGGCGCGACGAGCGGCGGGTCACCCTTCGTACCGCAGCTGGCGAAACCGCTCAGGTGGTGGTGACGACTCCCGTCAACTTCGGCGCGGTGCTGATTCAATCGACCGGCAGCGATGCGCATCTGGAGCAGTTGGCGGAGCTGGCCAGCCAGCGCGGATTTGCGCTCCACGGCGCGGCACTCTGGAAAGGCAGCGAGTTCGTTGCCACTCCTGACGAAACCACGCTCTATCGGGCCCTCTCGCTCCCCTGGATTCCGCCGGAACTCCGGGAGGGCCGCGGCGAGATCACCGCCGGGCTCGAAGGCCGCCTCCCCGAGCTTATCGTTCGCGAAGATCTCCAGGGGTTTCTCCACTGTCACACCGCATACTCCGACGGCACCAATACCGTCGAAGAGCTGGCGCTCGCCTGTCGCGACGCCGGCTACAGTTATCTGGGCGTGACCGACCACAGCCAGGCCGCGGCGTATGCCGGCGGACTCAAGCCCGATCAGCTGCAGCATCAGCTCGATGAAATCGACCAACTCAATGAACGCCTCACCGGCATCCGGGTGCTCAAAGGCGTCGAGGCCGACATCCTTCAGAACGGTAGAGTGGACTACGATGATGCGATTCTCGATCGGCTCGATTTCGTGATCGGATCGATCCACAGCCGCTTCGGCATGGACGAACCGGAGATGACTGCACGAATGCTTTCCGCGATGGACGATCCCCACCTGACCATCATCGGCCACCCGACCGGACGCCTGCTGCTGAGCCGCGAGCCGTACGGGCTCGATCTGGATGCGGTGGTGGAAAAAGCCGCCGCGACCGGCGTGGCACTCGAGATCAACGCCGATCCGCGCCGGCTGGATCTCGACTGGCGTGTTCTCCGCGGCGCCCGCGATGCCGGCGTGAAGATATCGATCGGTGCCGACGCGCACAGTCTGGCCGGGATCCGCAACATGGAGTTCGGTGTCGGGATCGCCCGCAAGGGCTGGCTCACCGCAGACGACGTGCTGAATTGCCGCTCGGCCGACGACTTCCTGGCCTATGCCCGGCGGCGCCGGTGAAGCGGCTCAGCCGGAAGGCACGCGCCGCCGAAGTCTGGGCCCGCCTCAAGGTGGCCTACCCTGACGCTCATTGCGAGCTGGATTTTCACAATCCGTTCGAGCTGCTCTGCGCCACGATTCTTTCGGCGCAGTGCACCGACGTGCGGGTCAACATGGTAACGCCAGCGCTGTTCCGGAAATATCCCGACGCGCAGTCGCTGGCGCGCGCTCGCCAATCGACCTTGGAAGAAATGATTCGCTCCACCGGCTTTTTCCGGAACAAAGCCAGGAGCCTGCTGGGGATGGCGCAGGCGCTCACCGCCGATCACGGCGGCCAGGTTCCGGCCGACATGGAAGCGCTCCAGAAGCTGCCGGGTGTTGGCAGGAAGACCGCCAACGTCGTTCTGGGAAACGCCTTCGGAATCAATGAAGGCGTGGTGGTCGATACTCACGTGGGGCGCGTAAGCCGCCGGCTCGGGCTGACCAGCCATGACGACCCCGTCAAGGTGGAACAGGATCTGATGCGGCTCTTTCCGCGCGAAGACTGGACCCTGTTGGCGCACCTGCTGATCTGGCATGGCCGGCGCGTCTGCGTAGCTCGGCGCCCCCATTGCTGGGATTGCGTGCTGGCGGATATCTGCCCTTCAGCGGATCTCGCGCCGGCCGACAAGGATTAAGAGAATGTCTGGCAATCGGCTCGCATCTGAGGCATCGGCGTATCTCCGTTCCGCCGCTCACCAGCCGATCGACTGGTATCCCTGGGGAGAGGAAGCCTTCGCTGAGGCGGCACGGACCGACCGCCCCATCCTGCTCGACATCGGCGCCGTGTGGTGCCACTGGTGCCATGTGATGGACAGCGAGTCGTACGATGACCCCGAACTGGCCCGCTATCTCAACCAGAAATTCGTCTGCATCAAGGTCGACCGCGACGAGCGCCCCGACGTAGACACCCGCTATCAGCGCGCCATTCAGGCGCTGGTCGGTCAGGGTGGGTGGCCGCTCACCGCGTTCCTCACCCCCACCGGCGAAGTCTTCTACGGCGGCACCTACTTCCCGCCC
>DASSTY010000379.1:0-3953 GCA_035707585.1 Gemmatimonadales bacterium | reverse complement strand
AGGTCGCCGCCGCGACGCCCGCGGCGCTGCCCGACACCGTTCCCGGCCGCGGCTCGCCCGCGGTTGCCATTCCGCGAATCGACGCCAAAATCGCGGTCGATGGCCGGCTCGACGAACCGGCCTGGCAGCAGGCGACGGTGCTGAGCGGATTTTCGCAGTATCAGCCGGTTGACGGCCGGCCGGCCGAAGAGCGGACCGACGTGAAGGTGTGGTACAGCCCGACCGCCATCTACTTCGGCATCGTGGCCCACGATCGCAATCCTGGCGCCGTTCGAGCGACGGTATCCGACCGCGACAACATCAGCAACGACGACCGGATCTCGATCTACCTCGACACCTTCGACGACCACCGGCGGGCCTTCCTGTTCGGCGTGAATCCGCTGGGTGTACAGGACGACGGTGTGCGTACCGAAGGCGGCGGAGGGGCCGGCAAACTGGGCGGCGGCAACATCGATCGGAGCCCTGATTACGTCTGGTCGTCGCGCGGCCGGCTGACCGATTCGGGGTATGTGGTCGAAGTGGAGATTCCCTTCAAGAGTTTGCGGTACCCCGGCGGCAACACCCAGCGCTGGGGTATCAATATCGAGCGGGTTACCCAGCGCACCGGCTACGTCGATACCTGGACCGACGTTCGGCGAGCCAGCGCCAGCTACCTGGCGCAGGCGGGCTCATTGGTCGGGCTGCACGACCTCAAGCGCGGCATCGTCACCGAAATCCAGCCGTTCGTCACCGCCACCGCCAACGGCGCCCGTGCCGGCGACGGGAGTTTCGATCGCAAGGCAATCGATCCCTCCGCCGGCGCCAACCTGCGGCTGGGATTCACCAACCTCTCGCTCGACGCCACCTACAATCCCGATTTCAGCCAGGTGGAATCGGATGCCGGCCTGGTCACCATCAACGAACGATTCTCCCTGTTCGTGCCCGAGCAGCGGCCGTTCTTCCTGGAAGGCATCGAACTGTTCTCGACGCCCAATCAGCTGGTCTACACCCGCCAGATCGTCGATCCGATTGCCGGCGCCAAAGTCACCGGCAAGTTCGGCCGCTACAGTCTGGCGTACCTCTCGGCGGTGGATGCATCGCCCGCGACCAACGCGGTGTTCAACATCGGACGGTTCCGCCGCGACCTGGGTAGGAATTCCAACGTTGGGATTACCTACACCGACCGGGTCGAGGGGGGCGCCAGCAACCGGGTGCTGGCCGCCGATTCCAGAATCGTGTTCGGCGGCCTCTACTTTGCCGAAGCCCAGTACGGACAGTCGTGGACCAGCGACGACCTGGGCAGCCGGCACGCGCCGATCTGGGAAATGCAGCTCGACCGGACCGGCCGGATGTACGGCTTCAACTACGAATTGAGCGGAATCGGCGACGATTTCGAAACCCGCTCGGGCTTCGTGCCGCGCACCGGCATCATCTCGGCTCATGCCTTCGAGCGCGTCACCTTTTACGGAGCGCGCGGGGCGCTGCTCGAAAGCTTTCAGATCATCGCCAACCCCCAGCGAATCTGGCGCTATCACGACTTCGGGCACCGCGGTCCGATCGAAGGCGATGACGGCGTCAACTTCGATGCCCAGTTGCGGGGCGGCTGGTCGGTCGGGGGCTCGGTCGGTCGGAACTTCGTGCATTTCGATTCCACGATGTATACCGGCTACACCGTGGACGGCTCGGCCTACGCCTTTCCCGAGAAGGCCGACAACCTGTTCGGCGCCAGCGTGAAGGCCTCCACGCCAACGTTCCAGAGCTTCGACCTGGACGCCGAACTGAAATACAACGAAGTCCCGATCTTCCCGGAGGCGGCGCAGGGCACCGAGCTTCGGTTCACCACCGATCTCAACCTGCGCCCCACGGCGTCGATCAGGGTGACCGCCACCAATACGCTGTCGCGAATCGTTCGTAAGCGCGATAAGAGCGAATTCGCCCGGACGATGATCCCCCGCCTCAAGGTGGAGTACCAGCCCAACCGGGCGCTGTTCTTCCGATTCGTCGGGCAATATACCACGCAGCGACAGGCGGCACTGGTGGACGCCGACGGGGGCCGCCCAATTCTGATCGACGGTGCACCCCAACCCGCCAGCAATCTCAACGAATTCGAGATGAGCTGGCTCATCGCCTACGAGCCCACGCCAGGTACGGTGGCATATTTCGGCTATGGCTCCGATATGCAGAGCGATGCCACCTTCAATTTCAGCCGGCTCCGGCGGGTGAACGATGGCTTTTTCCTCAAATTGTCCTATCTGATTCGACGCTGACTATGCCCACCCGGCCCGGTCCAGACGTGGTGGTGCTCGGGGCCGGAGTGGCCGGGCTGGCCGCCGCGCGCGACCTGGCACGGGCCGGCCGCCAGGTCACGATTCTGGAAGCGCGGGATCGAATCGGCGGCCGAGTCCATACGCTCTTCGAACCGAGTGGGCGGCTGCCGATCGAACTGGGGGCCGAATTCATCCACGGGCGTCCGGAGGAAAGCTGGGAGCTGGTGCGGGCGGGCGGGCTGTCGGTGGTGCCGGTAGCTGAAGGGCATCTGCGAGCCCGGGCGGGAAAGCTCGAGCCCGCCGATCTCCAGTGGGATCGGCTCACCAGCGTACTGGAGCGGCTCAGTGCCGCAGGGCCCGATCAGTCGGTAGCGTCGTTTCTCGATCGACACTCTGATGATCCGCTGGTGGCGGCAGCCGCCCCGCTGCTCTCGATGTACGTCGAGGGATTTCATGCCGCGCGCACCGACCGGATCGGGATCCACGCCCTTGCAGCGGCGGAAGCGGGAGAGGGTTCGGCCTCGAGCGAAGCGTTTCGGGTGCTGGAGGGACAGTCCGAACTCGCCCGGCTCCTGCTGGCGGGCGCGCCGGCCGATCGGATCCAGCTACAATGCGGCGCTCTCGTGACACGGGTTGTCTGGACCGACGAGGGTGTCGAGGTAACTTTCATCAATCAGGGAGAGAGCGGCACCATTCGCGCCGGCGCCTGCATCGTGGCGCTTCCGCTCGGAGTGCTGCAGGCTTCCCCCGACGCCGCGGGCGCGGTTCGCTTCGAGCCCGAGCTGACCGCCAAGGCGGCGGCGCTGCAGCGGCTGGAGATGGGCCCGGTGGTGCGGCTGGTGCTGCGCTTCCGCGAACTGTGGTGGCCTGAGGAGCTGAGTTTCCTGCATCCGCCGGCGACAGCGCGATTCGGACCGTGGTGGACGCAGGCCCCGGTAATCACGCCGATGCTCACCGGATGGGCGGGGGGCCCCCGCGCCGCAGCGCTGGTGGGACTCAGCACCGCCGAGCTGACTGGCCTCGCGCTCGATGAATTGGCGGAGATGTGGAACATCGCACGGGCGCGGCTGCAGGATCTCCTGGTCCACGCGTGGCACCACGACTGGACCGGCGACCCGTACTGCCGCGGCGGATATTCCTATGGGCTGGTGGGCGGTGCCGATGCGCCCGCTGAACTTGCGCGCCATCTTGGAGCGACCATGTTCTTTGCCGGCGAAGCCACTGCACCGGGCGGCCAGAACGGCACCGTAGCCGGAGCGATCGCATCGGGGCGGCGCGCGGCGCAGGAGCTGCTGACCGCATGAACGGCGTACCGGAGCGGCGTCACCATTGGCTGGTGCGGGTCACCCACTGGCTCAACGCGATACTGCTGATCGGGATGATCGCCAGCGGACTCCAGATCTACGGCGCGTTTCCGCATTTCGGGCAGAAGGGATTGGTCTACCCGCTGGTCAACCCGGCCGACACGTACAGCTTCCCCCGGCAGGTGCGGCTCGGTGGCTGGCTGGCCGGCGGGATCAACTGGCATTTCGCGCTGGCCTGGCCGTTTGTCATCGTCGGGGTGGTGTACCTGCTCTATCTGGGCGTCTCCGGAGAATGGCGGCAGATTCTCTTCCGGCCTCGCGACATTCCGCGCGCAGTACAGATGCAGCTCTATTACCTCCGGCTTCGCCGCGATCACCCGCCCCAGGGCAAGCACAATGCGCT
>DASSTY010000378.1:0-2677 GCA_035707585.1 Gemmatimonadales bacterium | reverse complement strand
GCGGGGTCGCCAGCAGCGCCAGGGCAGGGTCCAGTCCGGCCGCGCGGCAGCGGCGCCACGATTCGACGATTTCGGGCGGGACAGGACGACTGGGTGGAACAGCTTCGGTGCGGCGCAACTGACGTTGATCCATCCTGGCCTCGGCAACGCGCGCCGACGTCGCCGCACCAGCGGCGGATCGGGATCGCGCATTTTCCTACAAGGTTGAGGTCAGGGGGTTGCTGCTGCGCTAATGCGAAGTGTGTGCCACTGGCCGGGTTAGCGTAGCCGGTGCCGAGCGCCGCTGCTGCGCCGGATTCTGCGGGCGGGATGGCATTCCGCGGTGGAAAGGAGTGGGCGATGAGGGGCTCGAACCCCCGACCTCGCGCATGTGAGGCGCGCGCTCTAACCAGCTGAGCTAATCGCCCTGGAAGCCGATTTCCGGGAGCGGGATTCTATATCGGCACCCGGCCCGGAGCAAGGCCCGCGCGCTAGATCAGTCCGCCGCGGCGAAGCCGTCCGATCTGATCGTGCCGCTCTTCGTGCAGAGCCAGAATCTCCTCGGCCCGGACGGTCGCGACGCCAACCTTGCCGACCTCGATGCCGGCCGCGTAGGTCGCGAGCTGCGCCGCTTCCCGCACGGTGGCGCCGGCGGCGAGACCCAGGCCCATCCAGGCGGTGACGGTGTCGCCCGCGCCGGAAACATCGTACACCTCTCGCGCCAGACTGGGAATCCGGCTGATCGTGCCGTCGCGGGTGATCAACACCATCCCTTCGGCGCCGAGCGTCACCAGCAGATTATCCACCTTGAGTCGCGCGAGTGCGACGGGCAGGAGCTCGTGGGTCGAAAGATCCAGTTCGGCGCCGAGCGCTGATTCCAGTTCGCGGCGGTTGGGCTTGAAGACGGTGCAGCCGGCGTAGTCGAAGAACTGACGAAACTTCGGGTCCACCACCACCGGCATTCCGCGGTGCCGCGCTTCGGTGATGGCCGCCTTGATGAGCGACGGCGCCATCGCTCCCTTGTTGTAGTCCTCGAGCAGCAGGGCGTCGGCGCCTTCGAGCTGCTCCAGCATCCGCTCGGTGAGCGCCTTGAGGTCGGGCGGTTCGAGCAGCGAGTCTACCTCTTCGTCGATGCGCACCACCTGCTGGCCCCGCGCCAGCACGCGGGTCTTGGACGTGGTGGGCCGTCCGGCGATCGTAAGCACGTGACGATCATCCAGCCGGGCCGCAGCCAGCTCGGCGCGAAGCACGGCGCCGGCGCGGTCATCGCCCGCGACGCCGATCAGCGCGCAGCTGGCGCCCGCCGCCACCACGTTGGCGGCGACATTGGCCGCGCCGCCCAGCGCGGTTCGGGTTTCTCGCACCATCACCACCGGCACCGGCGCCTCGGGCGAGAGCCGGTCGGTGTCGCCGATCAGGTAGCGGTCCACCATCACGTCACCGACCACGACCAGGCGGCAGTTCCGCACCCGCTCCAGCAGATGAACCAGCCGGTCGCGGCGCAATACCGGCGGGGTCGGCGGCCTCACTGGAGAACTCCCCGGAATCCCAGTCCCAAAGTCAGCATGATCTCGCCCACGAACTGATCGTCAGTGTTGCCGGACAGATGCCCGGCGTTGGTGATGTGGTGCCATCCGGCCTGTGCCTGCACCCGGAGCGGTCCCTCCACTCCCGACACCCGCACCGCAGCGCGCCAGGTGCGCTGCACTGTACCGATGAAGAGCGCCGGCGTGGCCAGCCGCGCTTCGCGGGTAGCGGGGTAGGGGTCGTCGATCGATCCTTCGCCCTGCCGAAGCAGCGTCAGCTCGGGCGTCACCAGCCAGCGCGGTGTCACCGGAATCGCTACTTCAACCGTAGTCTGATCGTCATCGGCAAAGTTGCGGCCCAGTCCTACACCGTTATCGGTGAAATTCTCGAACGGATTGAACGTCCGGAATGCCAGACTGGAGGCCTGGGTATACAGCGCGCGATACGACATGCTCTTTGCCAGTGGCCCGAACGCCTCGATGGTGAAGGCGTATCGGCTCGGGTGGCCCTCCAGGCTGCTGCGCTTGGCGTAGTCGTCCAGGCCGAACTGCCCTTGCAGGGTAATCCGCCGGTCAGCTTCCCAGGAGACATCCAGCCCGCCCAGCGTGTTGCCGCGATCGGCCAGCCCGTATTCGTTGGCCAGCACCAGCAGCGTGAGCGGGTTGCGATAGCGGGCGTCGAAGCTGCGATCACGCCCCGCCAGCACGGTGGTTTCCCAGAGCGCCAGCGAGAGTCGGTCGGTGACCCGGACGCCCAGGCGGTGGGTAAAAAAATAGCGATGGATCACCGCGCCGCTGCTGTCGGCGTCCTGCAGCTGCGAGGCGGTGGACTGCAGCTGAATGGTGCGGAACCGGAGCTCGAAGCCGAGCTCCGGGCGGCTGTACACCGCGGTGCTGAGCGGTATGCCGGGTACGCCAACCGGACCCCAGTTGCGCTCCATTTGCCCGTAGAACAGGTGAACATGTTCAAACTGCGCGCTGAGATACGCCTCGGGAAAGCGCCAGCTGCAGCAGAAAATCGAGACCGAGCCCAGACTATCGGGCACGCCAGGCCAATCAGGGTCCTGGCGAATCCGCGGCTCCTGAAGCACTCGGCTCACCAATGCCAGATTGCCTGCCACCACGTCGACTCGCCCCGAGAAATACGCCCGGGTGTCGCCTTTGCCTGCGGG
>DASSTY010000377.1:0-2005 GCA_035707585.1 Gemmatimonadales bacterium | reverse complement strand
CGGCGAGGACGTACCACGGACCAACCTGCAATCGGCCGGTGCCGGCCAGCGCAGCCACGCGCGCACCCATCTCCGGACGGACCCGAAGGTAATCGTCCAGGTGCACCGTCTGGCCGTCGAGCAGAAAGGTGCGGTACTCGGGATCAGTTTCGAGACGCTCGATCAGGTCGTCGAGCGCTGGCACCAGCCGCGCGAGGAATGCTCCGCGCGGCAGGTACCACTCGCGGTCCCAGTGGGTATGGGGAACCAGATGGTAGATCAGAAGCCCGGTTGCAGCGAGAATTGCCAGACCCAGTTGCGATCGGGCCGCTCGAACGGATGGACCAGATCGACTTCGCCGATCGCGAATCCGAACAGGTTGATCCGCAGCCCGGTGCCGGCGCTGAACACCGTCTGGCGATTGCCTCCCAGGAAATCGGGCTTGGACTGAGAATCCCACGCCACGCCGGCGTCACCGAAGAACACCATGTCGATCGGGAAAGCACCGTAGTAGCCGCTGCCGAGGCCGAGCACGCCCAGCAGCGGGAACCGCAGTTCGACGTTGCCGATGCCGAGCCGGCTGCCCACCAGGCGATCGAAAACCGGGCAGGCGTTGGGGGAACCTGCCGGAGGATGGCATTCGCTGGCATCGAAGGAATTGAAGCTGTAGCCTCGTACCAGGCCGTCTTCACCCAGGTAGAGCGGACGGATCCGGGGATCTTCGCCGTCCTTGCCATAGCGACCGTAATGCAGCAGGCGGAAGGCCAGCGTGAACGGACGCGCCGGCATGATATACTGGCGAATGTCGGCGAGGCCGGCCACGAAATTGAGAGTCCCAAAGCTGGGCGACACTTCGAACCGCATCCGGCGTCCCAGAATCGGCCCGGTGGCGCCGAAGAACGAGTTGTCGTACACCAGCGCGGCGTCCGCCGTTGCCAGATTGATGGCATCGAGACTAGCCAGATCGTGATGATCTTCGGTGAGCTGGCGCCCATCGACCAGCGAGAAGGTTTCGGTGCGAAGCTCCCGATCGAAACTGATCCGCTCCACCCCGCCCTGAAACTCAATTCGGCTGGTTCGGCTGAACGGATAGGCCAGAAGCCCGGTGATCTGCCGATCGGTCTGTCGCTCCAGAATTTCCTGCTGGATCAGGATCGGTTCGCCGGTTTGCGGGTCGACGTCGGTTCCCTGCGCAAAGCTGCCGACCAGATACGGCACCTGCTGCGCCACGACTCCCCAGTTGAGACGATGGGTGACGTTGGTATAACCCACCAGCGCCGTGATGTCTTTCAGGGTGCCGTTCACCTGGAGCATCGTCGTCAGGTTGTGATTCCCCAGGAGATCGCTGAAGAAGAGCGCAACACCGCCGCCCAGATAGGTCCCGAACCGGTCGGCCCCAGCCACCAGCGTGGGCTGGCCCACATAATCCAGCGAGAGCCCCGATGAGTAGGGCGTCGTAGCGAAGGTGGTGTCGGCCGGCGGCAGGCCGGTGCGCTTGTCTTCCAGGACACTCACCACCAGCGAGCCGGTACGATCCTGCGGTGGGAGCATTGCCGGCGTGGTGCCCGCGGGAAGCTGAGCGAGCTGCGGCGCAGCCTCGGCCGCGGGCGGCTCCAGTTCGGAGATGATGAAGCCGTTCTCGCGGAAGCTGCTGTAGAGAATCCGGCCGCTCTGCTGCGCCACCGTGATGGCCGGGCTCAGCGCGGTAATGCCGCTTACACCGGCGAACAGATTGGTCACCTGCGTCAGCGCGCCGGTCGCCACGTTCATCCGGTAGATGTTGGAGATCCCGTCGCGGTCGGACAGGAAATACAGCTCGCTGCCGCCCGGCGCCCACTGCGGGTTGATCATCTTGGCGCCCTTGATAGGCGGAAGCTGCCGGATCTCGCCGGTGGCGAAATCCATCAGCGCCAACTGGAGCTGGCCGATGTCCAGGTTGGTGAGATCGGTGGTGTACCGATCGGTGGCGAACGCCAGCGTCCGTCCATCGGGCGACCAGGTCGGCTCCAGGTCGGCATAGACGTCG
>DASSTY010000376.1:0-4273 GCA_035707585.1 Gemmatimonadales bacterium | reverse complement strand
GCTGGCTCTCGGCCTGACAGGGGAGCCAGATGGTGAATGTTGCGCCGGCATCGGGCGCGCTGGTCACCGAAATGGCGCCGCCGCTCTGCTTGACGATGCCGTGCACCACCGACAGCCCCAGCCCGGTGCCTTTGCCCGGCTCCTTGGTGGTGAAGAACGGCTCGAAGATGCGGGCATGGTCTTCCTGCGGAATCCCGCCGCCAGTGTCGGTGATCTGGAGGCAGAGATAGGTGCCCGGGAGCAGGGCCGGCGCGTTGGCCTTCGGGTCGGGTACGGTAATCAACCGGCTCCGGATCGTAAGGGTGCCTCCCTCCGGCATCGCATCGCGCGCGTTCACCGCCAGGTTCATCATGACCTGCTCGAGCTGGCTTCGGTCCGCCACCACCGTGATCGGTTCCTCGGAGGCGTCGATGACGAGGCGAATGTCCTCGCCAATCAATCGGTGGAGCAGTTGCTGGGTGTCTTCCAGAACCTGACCGAAGTCGAGCGGCTTCGGCTGCAGCACCTGCCGGCGGCTGAATGCCAGGAGCTGCCGGGTCAAAAGTGCGGCGCGCTCGATCCCGGTCCGGATTTCCTCGATCTCTTCATGCCCCTCGTTCTGCCCGATCAGTTCGTCAAGAAAGGCGCAGTTGATGGCGATCGACGCGAGCAGGTTGTTGAAGTCGTGGGCGATCCCGCCGGCCAATTGACCGATCGCTTCCATCTTCTGTGCCTGACGGAGCTGCACTTCGCTGCGCCGCAATGCTTCGGCGGCGTGGCTCCGCTCGGTCACATCGAGCAGCATTCCGATGACGGCGCGGTGGCCTTCGAGGTCGGCACCGGTGCCGTACGCTTCGACGTCGAGCACGGTACCGTCCTTCCGGACGGCCTTGAAGGTGTAATGCGCCGTCTCGGATTCGCGCTCGATGCGGCGGCGAATCTGCTCCGTCACATCGTTGCGCGATTCCGGCGCCACCACCGCCGCGAACGAAGGCAACTGGAGCATCTCGTCCACGGTATAGCCGAAAATTTCAGCCAGCTTGGGATTGACATAGGTGAAGCGGCCGTCCTGGATGATGTAGATCCCGGCGATCGACTGCTCCACCAGACTGCGGAACCGGGTCTCCGCCGCCGATCGGGCCAGTTCGGCCTGGCGCCGCTCGGTGACATCCCGAGCAACCCAGAGAACCTCGCGGCTCGGCATCGGCGATACGGTGGTAGAGAACCAGACCGATTCGCCATGGATCGTCAGCGCGTATTCGACTTCCACCGGCTCGTTGAGCTCGAGCGCGCGCCTGATGTAGCCGACAAAGCGATCGGCAGTGGCTTTGGGGAACACGTCGTGCAGCCGCCGGCCCACCAGCTCGTGGCTCGGACGAATCAGCCGGCGAACGCCGCTGGGTGCGACCTGGAGATAGCGCCCGGTCTCGTCCAGCACCAGGATGACGTCCTGCATGGCGCCGAGCAGAGTTCGGAGGGCGGCTTCCGAGGTCTGGATATCTTCGTCCCGCGCGGCGTCGAGAGTAACGCCGCCGAGCCCGCCGCCCAGGTGCGCCGCGCTGACGAGCAGAGCGAGACGTTCAGCGGTCCAGTGGTCGGAATCGGGCGACACGGCCAGGAGCAGACCGACCGCCGTACCATCGTGCAGCAGTGGCGCCGCCGCGGCGCTCTGTGGCTCACCCCGCGCGGAGGTGAACGACAGCACCACCGGCTTGGTCGAGTCCGGGGGTGGTTCCCTCAGGCCGGCGGCCTGCAGAACAGTTTGTGGGTTGGAGGTTCCGAAACTGCCGCCTACTGCCAGCCCCTCCGCGCTGGCCATGGCCACGACGACAACAGGCACGGCCAGCGCTCCGGCGGTGAGCGCCGCGAGATGATCATGGTCGGTGGAAGGGGACGGCAGCGGGCCACGGCGCCGTCGAGCGGACGGCATCCCCAGGGACGGCGGGGGCGCATTGGGCTCTCGCACACAATTCCGATCGATGACAAGGATTTGGGGGTGCTCAAATCTGCTCACTTGACCGGCTACGTCAAGCCGTTGGGACCCCAGGCATCGGATTTGACCAACACTCCGCCCCGCTGTAACCTTCCCGTAACCGCCAGGGGCATCGGTACCGCCGTCGGGGCCGATTGAGAAGACACCCTTGGAACCTGATCCGGCTGATACCGGCGAAGGGAGTGCGGTGCGCGGCCGCCGTATTCGCTCCCACTACCAGGTCCTTCGACCCGGAGCTTGCGATGGCTGCACCTGCCCAGACCACTCGTCGTTCCATTCCCCTTCCACTTGCCGCCAGCGATTTCGAGACGGCATTCCCCAATTCCACCAAGGTGTATCTCGAAGGGCCCCACGGCATTCGGGTGCCGGTGCGCGAGATCGCACTCTCCGGCGGCGAACCGCCACTTCAGGTATACGATACCAGCGGCCCGCGCGGGTTCGACGTACGGCAGGGCCTGCCGCCTCTCCGGAGAGCGTGGATTCTGCGGAGAGAAGGGATGGTAGAGACAGACGAGAAACGGGAAACGGGAAACGGGAAGCGGGGGGAGGAGGCGCTGGTGCCTGAGACGCTGCGGCGGACGCGGCTCAGAGGCACCGGGTGCGTTACCCAGCTCCAGTTCGCGCGGCGCGGGGAGATTACCCCGGAGATGGAATTCGTGGCGCTGCGCGAAGGGCTCGAGCCGGAGTTCGTTCGCAGTGAGGTGGCGCGCGGACGCGCCATCATTCCGGCCAACATCAATCACCCCGAACTCGAGCCGATGGCGATCGGCCGCAACTTCCTGGTCAAGATCAACGCCAACATCGGCAACTCGGCCGTCACCAGCTCGATCGAGGAAGAGGTCGAGAAGCTGCGCTGGGCCACCCTCTGGGGCGCCGACACGGTGATGGATCTTTCCACCGGCAAGAACATCCACGCCACCCGTGAATGGATCATCCGCAATTCCGCGGTGCCGATCGGGACGGTCCCGATCTACCAGGCGCTGGAAAAGGTTGGCGGAGTGGCGGAAGATCTGAGCTGGGAGGTGTATCGCGATACCCTGATCGAGCAGTGCGAGCAGGGGGTGGATTATTTCACCGTGCACGCCGGGGTGCTGCTGCGCTACGTGCCGCTCACTGCCAAGCGGGTTACCGGTATCGTCTCGCGCGGCGGCAGCATCATGGCCAAATGGTGCCTGGCCCATCACCAGGAGAATTTTCTCTATACCAGATTCGCCGAGATCTGCGAGATCATGGCGCAGTACGATGTTTCGTTTTCGCTGGGAGACGGGCTCCGGCCCGGCAGCATCGCCGACGCCAACGACGAAGCGCAGTTTGCCGAACTCAAGACCCAGGGCGAACTCAACAAGATCGCCTGGGCTCACGGTGTGCAGGTGATGAACGAGGGGCCGGGCCATATCCCGATGCACCTCATCAAGGAGAACATGGAGAAGCAGCTCGAGTGGTGCGACGAGGCTCCGTTCTACACGCTGGGGCCGCTCACCACCGACGTGGCCCCGGGATACGATCACATCACCAGTGCGATCGGTGCAGCGATGATCGGCTGGTTCGGGACCGCGATGCTCTGCTACGTCACTCCCAAGGAGCACCTCGGTCTCCCCAACCGCGACGACGTCAAGGCGGGAGTGATCACCTACAAGATTGCGGCCCACGCCGCCGATCTGGCCAAGGGTCATCCCCGCGCGCGCCAGTGGGACGATGCGCTGAGCAAGGCGCGGTTCGAATTCCGGTGGGAGGATCAGTTCAATCTCTCGCTCGATCCGGTGACCGCGCAGGCCTTCCACGACGAGACGCTGCCGGCCGAAGGCGCCAAGGTGGCGCACTTCTGCTCGATGTGCGGACCCAAGTTCTGCTCGATGCGAATCAGCCAGGATATCCGCGCGGCGGCGGAGGCGGAGCAGGGGATGGCAGAAAAGGCGGCGGAGTTCCGGGAGCGCGGGGGCGAGATTTACGTGGCGCAGTGAGTCGGCCGGGGGTCGATGTCCCTGGACCTGGGTTCACGCGGAGCCGCGGAGGGCGCGGAGAGAGATCCGGGTCCTTGGACATGAGGCTCACCCCGAGGACACGGAGGACACGGAGAGTGTGTAGGACAATCCGGACCTCCGTGTGCCACCCACAACATCATTTTTTTGTTTTTTGTTTTGTGAGCTCCGTGTGACGCACCCCTCCGTGTCCTCCGTGTGCTCCGGGTGAGGCATGTCCAGGCATCGCGATGCCGGCCCAGTGGTTCCACGCGGAGCCGCGGAGGGCGCGGAGGGCGGTTTTCAAGCGGAACTCACAAAAAAACAACAACAATGCCCAAGG